>CAZSBV010000008.1:0-21011 GCA_964605105.1 uncultured Lachnospiraceae bacterium
CTGTTACTGTTGATTTTGGTGAAGGTTCATGGACGATAGGAAATGTAACTGTAACATCGGATAAGAAGAATAAACAGGAACTTTTAACATCGGATATCATAACCTTGACTAATTTTAATGCAGATACAATGGTAGTAAAAGTCGAGGGAAGTGATAATTTTAATGTTACATTGTCGGTTTCAGAGGGTAAGACGAGCCTTTCAGCACGAACAACCGAGGGAGGCTATCCTAACGGTGAGTTAACTTTCTCTGTAGTACAGATAGAGGATTCTAACCAAGGTGGAGGAGATAACCCAAATGGAGGGGATGGTAATCAGGGACCAACAATAACCAACCCTGTATCTATTAAAGTTAATGTTACAGATAATTCAAATTATTTGGATAAAGAGGGAAACTATATTCAAGTGGATGGAATTAATGTGACAAACAATAGTACGGTTACTGTAGAGCAGAAAGCTCAGCATACTATCAGCTTACTTCCAATGTATGGAATGGAAATTACCGGTATTACAATAAATGGAAATGATGTTAGTAATAGTGGAACAACACTCGAGGGATGGGTATCTTATACAGTAGACGAAGCGGAAAGTTATGATATTCAAATTACGGCTGCAAAAAGAACTATCTACACCGTAGTCTGGTTCTATGATGAAGCTACTGTGGAGGATGCAAAAGTACTCAATGGAACAGTTATGATTACAGATGCAGTAATGCCGGGAGAAGAAAGTGGTAGTGGATTTGTAGGAGAGAATCACCATGGTTCTGAAGGTGGACATTATTCCATTAAACCAGGCAGCGAGGTAACTGTCAAAATAACGCCGGATTATGGTTATCAGTTCGTAAAAAGTGCTATAAATGGAGTAGAGGTTACAGCAGGAAGTGAAGTAAGCCAATTTACCTTTACTATGCCGGAAGCCAATTTACATTTGAGTGCATTATTTACAAAAACAGAGGATACTATCAACATAACTAGTAGTGATAATAGTATTACAGGTGGAAGTATTGCGAATGGAGCAAAGGTTGTTGGCTCCGGAAATTTGAAGCTTGACATTAAGGAATTAGAAGATGGTGAAAAGACGGCCGCAGAGAACGCAATGGGCAGTTTGAAAGGTTCCGATGATATTAAGCTATGTCTGGACATGAATTTATCGCAGGTAGTTAACAAAGGAACTTTAGAGGATGTATGGGAAACGACGTTAACGGATTTAGATGGAGAGTTATCAGTTACCCTGAACTTAGATGCGAGTTTAAATGACGGTAGTGGAACCTATTATGTAATCCGTGAACATGGCGATTCTTATACAAAGATTCCTGCCGCTTATGATGCAAGCAGCGGAAGCATTACGTTTGAAACAGACAAGTTTTCTACTTATGCAATAGTATTAGGTAAGGCATTGAATGCAACTAATTCACAAACTAATGACTGTAGCGCAGAATTAAGCGAAACGGATACAGATTTATATAATAAGGTATTAGATGACAATGATAAGACTGCGTATGAAAATGGAACAGATGTGAAGGTATATTTGAAAACCAAAGATATAACATCATCCGTATCCGATGGTGATAAAAGTTTGGCAGAAGCGAATAAAGGCAATGCAGTCATAGGAACATATCTGGATATTGATTTGTTAAAGAAAGTTGGCAATAATGATGAACAGAATGTAACGTCAACGAACGGCGCAATTACGATAACACTTACCGTTCCATCAGAATTGATAAACTCTAATCCGGCTGTTACAAGAACCTATAAGATGATTCGAGTACACAATGGATCTGCAGATGTAATAGATTGTAATTTTACAAATGGAAAAATTTCCTTTGAAACAGATAAATTCTCTACCTATGCGTTAGCATATATCGATCAGGCAAATAATAGTGGAAATGGTGGAAATACCGGAAATACCGGAGATAATTATAGTGGCGGAAGTTATGATAGTGGAAGCTCCGGTACGGTAAATGCGACTAACGCAAGCGACACCAGTGCTGCAAACGCAAGTGATAGTACCAGGGTAAAGGATGCAGTTCCAAAGACCGGTGATGATTCACAGATGACATTTTGGTTTGCAATTATGATGATCAGTGGCATCAGTACAATCGCATTGGCAAAAAGAAAATATACTTTAAAAAAGGAAAAATAAATGAAGAAGCTAAACAGTAGAAAGCTGTGGAACGAAAAGGCAGATGGCAGTCATCATCTGCCTTTTTGGTCTGGAAATGAGAAGAATGTAATTTACGTAACAGGTGCCATATTTTTGTTTGCACTTGTGATGTTTTTTCAACAATTTTATGTAACTTGGAAAGACAATAAGTTATTAAGAGAGCAGCAGCTGGCATTGGAAGAAATGGCGGATACAATTGTAGAAGAAGACGGAAGGGAAGGAACTACAGAAGATGGAGACTGGGTGATTCTTCCGGAATATCGGGAAATATATGAGCAGAATCAAGATTTTATCGGATGGCTTACAGTGGAAGATACTATGATTGATTATCCGGTCATGCAGACACCGGAAGATGAAAATTATTACTTATATCGTGGCTTTAATAAAGAAGAGAATCAGAATGGAAGCCTGATTATGGATACAGATTCCATAGTTGGAGTCGGTACAGCGGTTCAGGATTATGAGAAAGGCGAAAATCCTTCTTCCAATTTAATTATTCATGGTCATACGATGAAAAGCGGGGAAATGTTTGGAAAATTACAGCTGTATAAAGAGGCAGAATATGGAATGGAACATAACATAATTAAATTCGATTCTTTATATGAAAAGCGGGAGTATGAATTGATATCAGTTTTTTATTCTCAGGTTTTTTATGAAGATGAGGATGTTTTTAAATATTATAAGTTTTTTCAGGCAGACACAGAAGAAGAATTCAAGGATTGGTATGGTAATATCAAAAGTATGGCATTATATGATACCGGTGTGACGGCGGAATTTGGTGATGAATTTATCACGCTCAGTTGCTGTGCCTATCATGTGGAAGATGGCAGATTTGTAGTGATAGGAAAACGAATAAAATAAATGGTTACAAATTGTTTTTATTGCATATCCAATATTAAAAACTTTGTATATGACCGAAATATGGTGTATAATAAATCTGTACGTAATGCAAAAGAGAAGAGGGGATGTATATGTTACGATTTTATTATGTCATTTTTATTTCAATACCTTTTATTATTTTCTATCTTTTAATGGCGGAATATTATGTAAAAAATAGAGAACGTTATGATGAAGAGCAGTGTTATAAGTTGGCGAAAAAGGTTGTGGTTCGTTTTAAGAAAAATGCCCGTATTCGTACCATCAGTTATGGAGAAGAACATCTCCCGGAAAATGGTGGATACGTTATGTATTCCAATCATCAGGGAAGATATGATGCGGTAGGAATTATTTCTGCGCATAAGAAGCCATGCACGGTGGTCATGGATGAAGTGCGCAGCAGGTTACTGATTGTAAACCAGATGGTAGAATTATTAGAAGGAATTCGATTGAGTCGTACTGATTTCAGGCAGCAGGTAGAATGTGCGAAAGCAATTCAAAATGGTGTAGAGCAGGGAAGGAAATACATTTATTTTCCGGAAGGTGGCTATGATCAGAATGGAAATGCTTTGCAGGAGTTCAGACCGGGGGCTTTCAACTGTGCCAAAAAAGCGAAAGTGCCGATTGTACCGGTAGCTATTTATGATTCTCATCTGCCCTTTGATGTCAATTCGTTAAGACGAGTAACAACACAGGTTTGTTTTCTGGAGCCGATTTACTATGATGAATATAAGGAAATGACAACCCAGCAAATCAGCAAAGTTGTAAAGGGACGTATTGAAGAGTGTATGATATATCTGGAAGAGCAGAGAAAACTCAAGAAATGGAATCTGAAGTTTTATACAGGTGCATAGAGCGGTAGAAGAAGCAAGAGAAAGACTTGCAAAACAGTAGGAAGAAAGAAGTGAGAAATAATAGAAAAGGAAAGTGCGGATGAAAACATTCGCGCTTTTTTAGTGTTCAAAAATAAGGAAATGCATGTTACAATCTAGTAAAATGAAATAAGGAAGTGAATGAATGGAAAATCAAGAAAGAACACATAAGAGAAGGGTTCGCTATTCCGGAACCCATCCGAAGAAATTTAGTGAAAAATATAAAGAACATAATCCGGAAAAGTATGCAGATACCATTGCGAAAGTCATTGGAAAAGGGAGTACTCCCGCAGGAATGCATATTTCTATCTGTGTAAATGAGATTTTAGATTTTTTACAGATTAAACCGGGAATGGTTGGTGTGGATGCTACTTTAGGGTATGGCGGTCATACCAAAGAAATGTTAAAAAAATTGGAAGGCAGCGGACATATCTATGGATTAGATGTGGACCCTATAGAATCGGCAAAAACAAAAGAACGTTTAAGAAGTCAGGGATTTGGAGAAGATATTTTTGAAGTGAGACTTCAGAATTTTGCAGATATTGATAAAGTAGTTCAGGATACAGGCAGAAAGTTAGATTTTGTGTTAGCGGACCTGGGTGTCAGCTCCATGCAGATTGACAATCCTGAAAGAGGTTTTTCTTACAAAATTGACGGACCATTAGACCTTAGATTAAATCCCCAGGCAGGAAACAGTGCGGCGGATAGATTAAAAGAAGTGACGGAAGAGGAACTGGTGGGAATGTTAGTAGAAAATGCCGACGAGCCTTATGCTGAAGAAATCGCAGCAACTGTTAGAAAGTGGCAGAAAAAAGGAAAGCCTATTGAAACTACTACAGATATGAAGCATGTCATTGAAGAGGCTTTGGTGTATGTTCCGAAGGATGAAAGAGCAGAAGCAGTAAAAAAATCTTGTCAGAGAACATTTCAGGCACTGAGAATTGATGTGAATAGTGAGTTTGAAGTGTTATATACATTTTTGGATAAATTGCCCCAAGTTCTGGCACCAAATGGAAGAGTTGCCATACTTACTTTCCACTCAGGAGAAGACAGATTGGTAAAACGTTCCTTTAAACAGTTGAAAAAGCAGGGAATTTACCGTGAAATCAATGAAGACGTTATTCGTCCATCCGCAGAAGAATGTGCCAGAAACCCAAGAGCAAAAAGTACAAAAATGCGTTGGGCAATTAAAGCTTGATAGAAGCTTTAAAGAATTAGTGTTAATGAGTAATTTAGAAAGTATAGGATTTGATTATGCAGCAAGTTTTTGAATCTATTAATAAGGTGTTTTCTTTTGTAGGACCTTTATCTGATTTTTTATGGGATTTTCCTACCAATTTTGAGTGGTATAGAAATATTCCGTTATTAGGGAATTTTTCCTTTGCAATCATTCTTTTATTAGGGTCCGGAATGTATTTTAGTTTCCGTTTGGGATTTATACAGGTGACCGGATTTAAAAAGGGCATTCAGATCATGACCAGAAAGAGAAGCGTAGAAACAGGAATTTCTCCGTTGGCCGCCTTTCTTTTAAGTTCTGCCATGCGTGTAGGACCGGGGAATATTTTAGGTGTGACCGGAGCTATTGCAGTTGGCGGGCCGGGGGCTATTTTCTGGATGTGGATATCGGCTTTTTTCGGAATGGCGGTTGCCTATATGGAAGCAGTGCTGGCGCAGATTTTTAAAGAGAAAAAACAGGATGAATTTGTGGGGGGACTTCCGTTTTACGGAAGAAAGCTGTTAGGAAATAAAGTGTGGATTGGAGTATTTTTATCTGTGCTTTACATACTTTATGCTTTATGTTGTCTGCCGGCGCAGGGATTCAATGTGGTTTCTTCTATCGGAAGAATGGCAGAAATCGTAACAGGAACCAGTATTGCAACGGATTCTGCATTCTACTATATTGTAGGTGCAGTTGTAATTATTCTTACTGCGATTGTAGCATTTGGCGGTATTAAAAAAGTATCGAAATGGACGGATAGAATGGTTCCGATCATGGCAGTATTATATATCGTAACAGTTTTAGTGTTGATTTTATTGAATTTAGGTTCTGTACCGTATTTCTTTAAAGCAGTTTTTACAGGAGCATTTCAGCCGGAGGCAATCTTTGGAGGCTTGTTTGGAACTGTTCTGGCACAAGGTGTAAAACGTGGACTTATGTCTAATGAGGCTGGACAGGGTACTATTACCATGTCTGCAGCAGCAGCAGATGCCGTGCATCCATGTGAGCAGGGGTTGTTAGCAGCCATTGGAGTATTTTTAGATACTATTATTATTTGTACTTTGTCCGGTTTTGTAGTCGTTATGGCTCATTGTTGGGATGGAGCCAATGCAGAAAGTTGGATGGCGTTGGATAAACTTCCGAAATTTACGGAATCCATTGCGGTTTTAACTCCGGGAACAGCGGCAAATGCGATTATTACTTTTTTGGTTACTTTATGCTTTTGCTTATTTGCATATACTTGTCTGATTGGTATGATCAGCTTTTCAGAAATTGCAGCGAATCGTATTCGTCAGGGAAAGGGATTTATTAATTCCGTTCGTATTATTGCGTTGATAGTAGCTGCCTTTGGTATTTTATGTAATATTGCAGGGCTGGAACTTGGCAACCTTTGGGCATTTTCTGATTTGGGAAATATTTTAATTGTATTTTTCAATGTTCCTATCGTATATGTGGGTGCTAAATATGTATTCAAAGCGACGAAACATTTTAAAGAACATGGGGATTGTGATTTTACCGGCGAAGTGATTGGCAGAGATGATTTAGAATATTGGAATTAGAGCAATAATAAATAAGAGATACTCGAATTTGAAAAAATCTTGATGACAATTATTTGATGTAATATAAAAGGTGTAAAATCTTAAGAAACATAAATACTTCTTTCAAATCAATAGTAGTGGAAAATGTATGATTAAGATATTACACCTTTTAAAGTTAAAAAAAATATTATGAGATTTTTTGTAATATTTGGCTATGTTCAGATACGACTTGTTTTAATATTGCGATATCCTGTTTCATAATGGCATAATCATCAACATTATTTTTGTAACGTTCATAGGTAGAAGTATAGCAGGATTCGATAGTGTTTAAACGTGGAAGGATGATATTTTCTTGCGTTAATTCAATTTTTGTTACACGTTTTTTTACATCTTGCAAATCGTCTTTCACATTTTGCAAATCGCCTTTTACATCCTGCAAATCGCCTTTCACATTTTGCAAATCGTCTTTCACATCCTGCAAATCGCCTTTTACATCCTGCAAGTCGCATTTCATATCCTGTAAATCCGCATGGATAGTTTGAATATTTTCTTGAAATGGAGTTAATATACTTGACATAGCTGATAGCATTTCCTGATCCGTCATCGGATTCACCTCCTTTACAAAAAATATATCACAATAGGAGTGATGTGTAAAGAAAAAAAGTTCGTATTTACGTATTTAATTCGAATATCAAAAGTGGTTTACAGTATACAGCTATCAAAGATAAATAAGTCAAAGTTCTTTTTATTGCGTTTATATTCTTCTTTGCTCTTAATAGTATATGTGACTGATAATGCTCCGAGCATCTTGCAGATGCGTCTGGAAATGTTGTCTGCATGAAGATGATTGTAAGCGATAAAATCCGGTCTTCCTGCAAAGTTGAGAAGCAGGAAAGAA
Source organism: uncultured Lachnospiraceae bacterium (assembly GCA_964605105.1). GTDB lineage: Bacteria > Bacillota > Clostridia > Lachnospirales > Lachnospiraceae > SFDP01. The sequence continues at coordinate 7,566 of CAZSBV010000008.1, forward strand.
GCCAGGGTAAGATAATGTTTCCCTTTGTTCTTTTCTTCACGGAAGAATTCTTCGCTTAATTGTCCCCTTAATACATCAGGACGATTTTTGCGATACCAAATCAATGCCAGCGGATGAAAACTTTCGATACAGTAAATTCCTTTATAATCTTTTAGCACTTCATTTGCCAGTTCACAAACTTTTGTCTGAACCCGGTCTAATTTATATTCCAGAATAAAAGGAACTTTTCCGTCTACTACTTTTAAAAATTCCTGAAAGGTAGGAATGGTCTGTTCAGAGTTTGCAAGTTTCATTTGCTGTAATTCTTCTAAGGTATATTCCCATACTTTTCCATCTACACCACACATTCTTTTTAAAGAAGCATCATGGAAAACGACCAATTGATTGTCTTTGCTTAACTGGACATCCAACTCTATTCCGTAGCCGGCATCCACAGCCTTTTGAAAGGCCAAAAGAGAATTTTCCGGAGCATCAGAAGCGTTATCGAACAATCCTCTGTGGGCGTAGTGGACATTCATAAAAGGAGTGCGGTTGGCACGTTTCCACATTCTGGGTGCAATTAAGAATAGGTAAAGTGGAAATAAAATGATTAATACTATTATTAAAACTTTCATAGAAACCTCGCTAAATAATATTAAAATCTTACTGCCCCTTAGAGTGGCAGTAAGATACTTATAGTTAGTCATCAATATCAAAATTTTCTAACATACTTTTTTTCGGTACAGGTTTTACATCCCCATGTTTTACCTGTGTCATGGTAAGGAATGCTAAAGCAGAGAAAACAACTGCATAAGGGAAAAGAACCCTGTAAGAAATATTTTCCATTAAAAATCCGGAAAGGATCGGAGTGATTACCTGTGCGGACATGGAGAAGGTATAGTAATAACCGGTATATTTTCCAACGTCTGCGGAGGAACACATTTCAACCACCATAGGCAGAGAGTTAACGTTAATAGATGCCCAGCCGATTCCAATCAAACCAAAGAAGAAGGTCATGCTTACATGGTAAGTATTGTAGAAAGAGGCACTTCCGTAACAAATAAGTAACAGGATGATACCCATCAAAATAGTTTTCTTACGGCCTAATTTAGCGGAAACTTTAGCAATCGGAATATAGGCAATAACGGCTGTTACAGTTGCTACCATAAGACAGTCGGCATAACCGCCATTCTGTAAGCCCCATACTTCGGTAGCATAACGGGAGAAAGCAGTGGTAACGGCATTGTATCCGATGAACCAGAGTGCGATAGAAGCTAACATGAAAATCAAACTTCTCTGAACATCTTTTGGTAATTTAGTCTTAACTGCTGCTTTTTCTTTGATTTCTTCTTGGCGGGTCTCATCTTCGTAAATCATATTTTCGCGAAGTTTCTTTTCCTTAATGGTAAAGAATAAAATCGCAACGCAGATAATCATAAAGGCAGCAACTGCCATGAACAATGGGAAGTAGTTCGGTGTATCACCGGAACCTACTAAAGTTTTGATCATAAGTAAAGAATAAATTCCGCCCAAAGTACCCATTAAGTTGATGACTGCATTTCCGCGGCTTCTGAGAGGCTTTGGTGTTAAGTCCGGCATCAGAGCTACCGCCGGAGAACGATAAAGTCCCATAGCGATGAGTACCAAGAATAAAGAAACAACAAAAAGAGGAAGATTGCGGCTGTTATCTGCAATTGGCAGTAAGAAAAGCAGAATGCAGGCAAGAGTAGTTCCTACTAAAATAAATGGCATTCTCTTTCCGATAGGAGTATTGACCTTGTCAGAAAGGGTTCCGAAAATAGGTAATAAAAATAATGCAAGTACATTGTCGGCAGCCATAATGGTTCCGGTCAAGGTTTCGCCGATCCCAAAACTGTTCTTCAGGATTAAAGGAATAATGCTGTCATACATCTGCCAAAATGCACTGATAGACATAAATGCGAGACCAATGAGTATGGTTCTCTTGTAATTAAGTTTCATTTGTAACCTCCTAAAATTTCATGATAAATATGTAATTTGCCATACAGATTTATTATACATGATAGAACCATAAATTGGAAAGTAAAAAGCATGTAAAATTTGACACAAAAATGAATCCAGTGCATAATGAAAAAAGAAACGAAAATTGCAAACAATCGGGGCAAAAGATTGTAAGTAAAGTGCATTGACTGAAAAGAAGAACAGCGAGGAAAAATCTATGAAAATACTTGTTTTAAACGGAAGTCCCAAAGGACAGTACAGTGTTACGCTACAGACCATTAATTATTTACAGAAATTATGTCCGAAACATGAATTTGAAGTTCTTCATGTAGGCGCACGTATTAAGGCACTGGAAAAAGATTTCACGCCAGCCGTGGAGGCGGTCAGAAAAGCAAAGCTGATTATTTTTTCCTATCCGGTATACACTTTTATAGCACCGTATCAGCTTCATAGATTCATAGAATTATTAAAAGAATCCGGAGTTGATCTGGAAGGAAAATTTGTAACACAGCTTACCACTTCCAAACATTTTTATGATGTGACGGCACACAGATATATTCAGGATAACTGTCAGGATATGGGAATGAAATTCATCCGGGGCTTAAGCGCGGATATGGATGATCTTTTGAAGGAAAAAGGGCAGAAGGAAGCAAAAGCATTCCTGAAATTTGTTTTTTGGAGCATGAAAAATGATGTTTATGAAGCATTGCCTGTTAAGAGTGACGAGAAAGTAGTGTTGAAACCTGTAACTGTACCGGATTCGGAAGAATATGAACGAGAAATTCAGGCGGAGATATCCCAGGCACGGATCAGTGACAATGGAGACTGTTTGAACATGGCAGAGGCAAAGGATAAGCCGGGAGATGTAGTTATCGTTACTGATTGTGAAAAAGATAATATTCAGTTGCAGAATATGATAGTGCGATTTAGAAAAGTATTTCCGAGAAAGACCAGAGTGGTAAATATCAGGGAATATCCTTTTATAGGAGGATGTCTTGGATGCTTCAACTGTGCAGTCAGTGGAAAGTGTATTTATATAGATAAATTTGACGAGTTCTTAAGAAATGAGATTCAGACAGCAGAATCTATCGTGTATGCTTTTTCTATCAAGGATCATTCCATGGGGGCTGCATTCAAATTATATGATGACCGTCAGTTCTGTAATGGTCATAGAACCGTGACCATGGGAATGCCGTTCGGTTATCTGGTAAGCGGAAGCTACAGCAAAGAAATGAACCTGCAGATGATTCTGGAAGCTCGTGCGCAAGTAGGAAATAACTTCTTGGCAGGAGTAGCTACTGACGAAATAAATCCCGATGAATCCATTGACAAAATGGCACATACTTTAAATTATGCCTTGGAAAACAAATATGTTCCCCCACAGAATTTTTACGGTATAGGAGGTATGAAGATTTTCCGCGATTTGATCTGGCTGATGCAGGGAATGATGAAAGCAGACCATAAATTCTACAAAGCTCATGAACAGTACGATTTTCCACAAAAAGAGTGGACCACCATGATGAAGATGTACCTTGTTGGTGGTTTGATTTCCAATCCAAAGATAAAGGCAAAAATGGGAAATGCAATGAACGAAGGTATGCTCATGCCTTACAAAAAGTTATTAGACGAGACAGAAAAGAAAAAATAGAGAATATATAGTCAGGGAGGTTGCAATGCAGCCTCCCTGATTTATGTGTATACTATTTAGATAATGCAATCAATTCTTCCAGCATCTTAGGAAGCTCTGTATCCATATTTTCGTTACTGAACTGGCAGGTTCCAACTTTCTTGTGACCGCCACCGCCATAGTTTAACATCAGGCTTCCAACGTCCATAGTTGCAGTTCTGTTTAAGATACTGTAACCTACAGCAGCACTGCAGCCTTCGCCGCCTTTACCGCTTACGATCCAGGCAGAGATGTTCTGTTCAGGATATAAACTGTAAATCATGAAACGGTTACCGGAGTAAATAGGGTCAACGCCGCGTAAATCAGAAATAATAACGTTTCCGTCTACTTTGGTATGAGCCTGAACCATCTCTTTGAATTTTTCAGTCTGTTCAAAATAAACTTCAATACGTTCTTTTACGTCAGAAAGTTCCAGAATTTCTTCGGTAGTCATAGTGCGGCAGGCATCGATTAATTTTTCCATTAACTGATAGTTGGAAATAGTAAACTGGCGCCATCTGCCAAGACCTGTTCTTGGGTCCATTAAAAAGCCAAGAAGAATCCAGCCGGTAGGATTTAAAACTTCATCAATTGTAAGGTTGCCGGAGTCTACTTTGTCCACAGCTTCCATTAAGTCATCGAACTGTGGAAATCTTTCTTTTCCGCCATAGTATTCATAAATGATTCTCGCACAGGAAGGAGTGATACGACTCTCTCCGTTATATTTTCCTTCTAAAGCCAGACGTTCATATTCGCTGGAGTGGTGATCGAACCAGAGTCCGCAGCCTTCTACAAAAGGAACGTTAGCTAAACAGTCATTTTCGGTAACTTCAACTAAGCCATCCTGAATATCCTTTGGATGAGCAAATTTCCAGCAATCAATAATGCCGGCTTCTTTTAACAGAGCACCGCAGGCAAGTCCGTCAAAATCGGAACGTGTAATAAGTCTCATAATCTTTTCCCTCTCTTACATTTAATAGCATCTGCTAATACAGTTGTTTTTATTTTAGTTGATGTGTCTGTAATTTTCAACACTAAATTTAAATTGTAAATATAAATAATAAGAAGAAAAATAAATTGCATAGACACAAAATTTGAAGTACAATCAAAGGGAATATTGAATTAACAGATGTGGAAAGTAAGGAGATATTTATGAAAAAGATTATTGCTAAGCGATTAGGCTTTATTATTGGAACAACAATGGCAGTAATTCTGTTGTTGAATTTATTGATACAAAAGGAAAATGCCATAAATCATCTGGAGGACAATGCGGCATTGGTAATCAAACAGATCAGTGCAGTGTTGGGAAATAATGAACAGAATAAAGAAGAAATGGATTCTTTGATTTCACAAATACCGGCGCCTGAAGGTACGACGTATTATATTATAGATAAAGAAGAATTGATGATTGTCAGAACAATCGGAGACAAAACGGATGCAAAATTCATAAGTGAATTGACCGGCGAATGGATAGTTGGTGAGACTATGAATGTTGGCAAGAATTATTACTACTTTCAGGAAGAGGGAGATTATTATATCGGAGTTTCGAAAACCAAGTCCCTGGTACTGGAAGATGTGAAAGATAATATGGAGCAGTTGTTCATCTATTTGTTTATAGCAGCTTATATTATGATTTTCATGAGTATGAGTATGATAGACCGCTATGTGATTCAGGGTGTAGATGAAATCGTAAATGATGTAAAAGCCATTACAGGAGGAAAGCTGGAGACGATAATAGAGGTAGATTATGCACCGGAGTTTAAGATATTAAGTGATAATATTAATCAGATGACAGGAAGTCTGCTGGACCAGACAGTAAAGATTGCCAAAATTTTGGATGCAGTAGATATGCTTCTGGCGGTATATGAATACGGTAATGAAGGAGATATGGTATTTGCATCAGGGAAAATAGGTGCATTGCTGATGATGTCAGAAGAGGAGACTCAGATTCTTTTAGAGGATAAGAAACTGTTCGAACAAAAGATAGACTCTATTAAACAGTATCCGGTAGAAGGATTTAGAAAAGTATATCAATTACCGGTAGAAACAGAGTGTTATTTACAGATTGAAACTTTTAACAGCCCTCAATCTGAGTTTGGTGTCATATTGGATGTTACAGAATCAATTCTGGATAAACGCCGCCTGCAAAAAGAAAGAGATTATGACTTGTTGACCGGTTTGCTTACCAGAAGGGCATTCTATCAGAAAATGCGAGAATTGTACCAGAGACCGAATGTTAGAAAAAATGCGGTGCTGATGATGTGTGATTTGGATGGGCTGAAAAAGTTTAATGATACTTACGGCCATGCAAACGGCGATAAAGCAATTAAAAAAGCCGCAGAGATATTGACATGCATTTCGGATAAGGAGTGTTATGTATCCAGATTGAGTGGTGATGAATTTGCAATCTTTATATATGGAGCGAAAGATGATGAGGTCCTGAAAGAAAAAATTAGAGAAATTTATGACCATATGATCACGGCTCAGATTGAAGTCTATGGTAAGAATATTGATGTACGGCTTTCCGGTGGATATATATTTTATTCCAAATATCCGGAAAGCTTTGATCAGTTGTTGAGCAAGGCAGATAGTGCATTGTATCAATCAAAGGAAAGTGGAAGAGCCAGATTTACAGAGTATCAAGAATACTAAAGAATTTTTCAGGGATAATACAGAATATGCCCGGATTAAGAATAAACAAAAGTGAGGATAAAGACTATTGAGCTTAGAAAAGAAAAAACAATTTATAGTAAATACGATATTTTATACATTCATCATTTGTTTAATATTGATTGTGTGTAAATATCTTCTTCCCATTCTTTTCCCGTTTATCATTGCATTTATCATGGCAAGTGTATTGGTAATTCCAGCACGCAAATTGGCTGGAAAAAATAATAAAATAAGAAGATTTTGTGCAATTATAGTAGGTGTGGTTTTCTTTGTGGGATTATTTTGGGGAGTGGCCTTTTTGGGAGTTGCTCTGGTAGATTGGTTTCTGGGATTTTTAGAATTTATTCCACGACTTTATCAGGAGGAGATTCTGCCTTTATTGAATTATTTATATCTGGAAGTGACAGAGCGCATGACTTTTGCTGATCCGGAACTGACAGAAAAAATCAACGGAGTGTTTCAGAACTTTATCGGAAATATTGGAAATTTTATATCCAGTTTTTCTGTCAATGCTATTAAGGCAATTACCAGTGGGATTGCAGGAATACCGGGCTTAATTATTAAACTGATTCTTTGCATTATTTCCTGTTTTTTCTTTTTGTTGGATTATGATAAAATCATGGCTTTTTTTGTTAGTCTGATTCCAAAAGGAAAAGAGGAGAACTTTGAAACTATAAAATGGTATGTGAAGAATACATTATTGGTATATATTAGATCGTATTCTTTACTGTTTCTGATGACGTATGTGGAATTATCCATAGGTTTTCAGATTTTGGGGATTCCATATGCACCGATTATAGGTCTTATGATAGCCATATTCGATATTCTTCCTGTTTTGGGAACCGGTGGTATTTTATTACCTTGGACAGTTGTTTTACTGGTAATGAAAAATATTCCAATGGGAATCGGGATGTTTGTTTTATATCTGGTGATTACGATTATTCGTAATATTTTGGAACCGAAGCTGGTAGGAAAGCAGATTGGACTTCATCCTTTGGCAACTATGATTTCTTTATATGTGGGTCTGAAAGTAGTAGGATTTTGGGGAATGTTGATTTTCCCCGCAACGTTAGCTGTGCTTAGCAGCATGAAAAAGGAGATACAGGAAAGAGAGCAGTAATGCTCTCTTTTTGTGAAAAATTACTAAAAATTGGAGGCTTAGTTCTATGGTTATTCCATTGACAAAAAATAGATTTTTAGTATAATTAAGTACATCTGTGCGTGTGGTGCGAACAGATGATTGAGGGGAAATGCAATGAATATATGTTCATTGTACTTTTTTTGTTTAAAGGGGAAATTTAGCGCGACAACGTGACAATGTGCTACAATGTTATTGTGAAAAGGTCACAAAGCATCAGGCATGCAAAGGAGTATAATTTGAAAAAGAAATATGTCAAAGATTATGTCCCTACTGAAAAAGGTGACCTCAGGTATTGTGGAAAATATTACCTATCACAAATAAAAGAAGAAGAACGTAAAAAAACGGGGTTGATACAAATAATATATGGTATCAGTTGGTTAGTTCTTGTTTTAATTGGACTTTGTATTCCATGTAATGGAAATCAGACTGTTTATATTGTAATACCGCTGGAATTAACGTTGATTTGTCTTTGGGTGTATCTTTCAGGAAGCTTTGCTTTCATGAAAACAGAAGGCAGAATGGAACGAAAAGATTATGATAAAGCTTATCAGGATCCGATACAGGCACTGACGGTTGCGATTATTTTTGAGATCCTCAGTCTGGGGGGACAAGTCATAGGAATTCTTATGGAAGCTTCCAAAAGAAGCAATGGTGATATTTATTTTGCAATGATTTTATTTTTGGTATTGGTGATGTCCTGTGTAGTATGGAACCGCCAGAGAAAAATCATGCATTTTGTGACAGAGGAAAAAAGTGTTTCCGGTAAGTAGAAAGAAACATGGATCAGGTGTCACAGGAACATGGTATAAGAGTTCTTTGAACAATGTTTGAAGGATTTTTATATAAATTAGGAAGCAGGGTTATTTATTCATAACTCGAAGGAAAAAATTAATAGGAGGAAAATTATGAAAAAGAGATTGCTTTCCATTCTTTTAGCATGCGCTATGGTTGTTGGTTTAACAGCTTGTGGCGGCGGTGCTAGTACTGAAACTGCTCCAGAAGCAGCAACAGAAGAAACTGCTGATGCAGAAGCAACTACAGAAAAAAGTGATGAAACACCATTAGTAGTTGGTTATGCTCCATTCAGCAGCAAATTCTCCCCATTCTTTGCGGAGACAGCTTACGACCAGGATGCTATGGCTATGACACAGGTTGATTTATTGATCAACGACCGTCAGGGTGCCATGATCTATAATGGTATCGAAGGCGAAACCAAAAATTACAACGGTACAGACTATACTTACTATGGTATTGCTGACCTTGTAGTAACAGAAAACGAAGACGGCACAGTTTACTATGACTTCAAATTAAGAGATGATGTTAAATTCTCTGACGGAGAAGCTTTAACAGCTGATGACGTTATCTTCACAATGTATGCACTTTGTGACCCAACATACGACGGAAACTCTTCCTTACAGGCTCAGCCAATCGAAGGATTAGCAGCTTACCGTTCCGGTATGGAAACACGTTACAACTTAATCTTAGCTGCAGGTAACGAAGGTTACACAGCAAATGATTTCTACACAGAAGAACAGTACAATGACTTCTGGACAGCATTTGACAAAGCCGGTGAAGCTTTCGCACAGGAAATCGTAGACTACTGTATCGCAGCAGGTTACGGTACTGACGTAGCTACAGCAGCAGCAGCTTGGGGATATGCTGACTTAGCAGCAGATGCAACAGCAGCAGATTTCTTTGCAGCTATCGTTGCAAACTTTGGATATGATTTATCTGATGCTGGTATCAACTATGAATCAGCTGGTACATCTATCACAACTTTCTTAACAGAAAACTTTACAGATGCTTCTCTTACAGCAGGTGTTCAGACTGGTGAATCTGCAGCAAGCATCACAGGTATCCAGAAAATTGACGACTACAACTTCCGTGTAGTTATGACAGAAGTTGATGCAACTTCTATTTACCAGTTAGCTATTCAGGTAGCTCCTTTACACTACTATGGTGACGAAGCTCTCTTTGATATGGAAAACAACTCTTTTGGTTTCCCTAAAGGAGATTTAAGTTCACTCCGTGCAAAAACAACTCAGCCAATGGGTGCTGGTCCTTACAAATTTGTAAAATTTGAAAATGGTGTTATCAACTACGAAGCAAATGAATATTACTTCTTAGGTGCACCAAAAACAAAATATGTTAACTTCTTAGAAACACAGGATTCTGATAAATTAAACGGTGCTATTACAGGTACTGTAGATATCACAGACCCTACTTTCAACAAAGACACTGTAGCAGCAATCCAGAAAGCTAACGGTGGTGAAACAAGCGGTTCTGTAATTACTGTAAGTACAGTAGACAACTTAGGTTATGGTTACATTGGTATGAACGCAGAAGTTATGAGCGTTGGTGGAGTGAAAGATTCTGATGCTTCCAAGAACTTACGTAAAGCATTCGGTACGATCTTCTCTGTATACCGTGATGTAGCTATCGACTCTTACTATGGAGAATTAGCATCCGTAATTAACTACCCAATTTCTAATACATCTTGGGCAGCTCCACAGTCTACAGACGAAGGTTACAAAGTAGCATTCTCTACAGACGTAAACGGAAATGACATTTATACATCTTCTATGGATGATGAAGCTAAATATGCAGCAGCAAAAGAAGCAGCTTTAGGTTTCTTTGAAGCAGCAGGTTACACAGTAACAGACGGTAAGGTTACAGCAGCTCCGGAAGGTGCAGCTCTTGAATATGAATTATTAATCCCTGGTGATGGTGCCGGTGATCATCCTTCCTTCATGATCTGTACTTTAGCGAAAGAAGCTTTAGCTGAAATCGGTATCAACTTAATCGTAACAGACTTAACACAGTCTACAGACCTCTGGACAGCATTAGAAGCTGGTACATGCGCAATCTGGTGTGCAGCTTGGGGTGCAACAATCGACCCTGATATGTATCAGATTTACCATCCGGAAGGAGGTTCTAACTATATGTACGACATCGAAGATGAAGAACTTACAACTTTAATCATGGATGCTCGTGCAACAACAGATCAGGCTTTCAGAAAATTAATGTACAAAGAGTGTCTTGACATTATCATTGATTGGGCTGTAGAAATTCCTGTATATCAGAGACAGAACGCTATTATCTTCAGTACAGAACGTGTAAATATGGATACAGTAACTCCAGACATTACAACATTCTATACATGGTTAAAGGAAATTCATAACGTAGAATTGAACTAATCTGCGGAAAGCTAAGTTAAATGTAGGAAAATATTACATTTGGCAGATTCTAAAAAAAGAATTATTATCTTAGATAAGGTAGCAGGTTGCCCCATTTATCATGGGGCAACTAACTGCGTACCTGGCAACGACTTCAACTTCGTTTGGAATCGCTGCTTGATACGCAGTTAGAAACTGAAATATAAAACGAATGGAGGAAATGAGAGTGCGCAAATACGTAACAAAAAGAGTTTTAACATCAGTTGTAATTTTGTTTTTTGTAGCGTTGATTATCTATACTTTAATGCGTTGCTTACCTACTTCTTATATTGAAGCAGTAGCACGTGAAAAATCAATGCAGCCGGGAAGCAAGAGTTTTGAAGAATGGATGGCTCAGTTAACAGCAATGTACAACATGGATAAAGGAATTATTCCGGGATATTTTTCATGGTTAGGTTCCATGTTTAGAGGAGAATTTGGTGACAGCTGGAAATGGACCATGCCGGTTGTAGATAAATTCAGAGATACCGTATGGGTTTCTTTTGTTATGGGTGGAGTTGCTCTCATCCTTGAAGTAATTATTGCGATTCCTTTGGGAATTATTGCAGCAACAAAACAGTACAGTAAAGCGGACTACACTATTTCTGTTGTGGCATTGGCAGGTATTTCATTACCGACGTTCTTCTTTGCTTCACTTTTGAAGTTAGTGTTCTCTGTTAAACTGGGTTGGTTTGACTTATATGGTCTGGTAGGACGTAACTATGAATACTTGGATTCCTGGGGACAGTTCATGGACAAAGCAAACCATTTGGTACTTCCGGTAACTACGTTGGTAGTAATCAGTATGGGTTCTTTAATGCGTTATACCCGTACTAACATGTTGGAAGTATTAAATGCTGACTATATCAGAACAGCAAGAGCGAAAGGTCTTAGTGAAAAGAAAGTTATCTATCATCATGCTTTCCGTAACACTTTGATTCCTACAGTTACTATTTTAGGTGGTTCCTTGCCTGGATTATTCTCCGGTGCGTTAATCACAGAAACTTTATTTGGTATTCCGGGAATCGGATATGCTTCTTATTATTCCATGACAGCAGGAGATATTCCGTTCTCCATGTTCTATCTGGTATTTATGGCAATTATGACATTACTTGGTAACCTGATTACTGACGTATTATATGCAGTAGTAGACCCTCGAGTAAGAGTATCTTAAGAAAGGCGGAGAGTTTAGATGAGTGAAAATATGAATCAGCAGGCAGTGGAAGAAACTTCTAAAGAACAGTTTTCCTTAAACGATGACCGTCGTGTGAAGGTGCTTTCTCCGGGAGCCATGGTTGCAAAACGTTTCTTTAGAAATCGTCTTGCAGTTACCGGTTTGGGAATTTTGATTTTTATGTTTATTTTCTCCTTTATCGGGGGAATGGTTTCTCCGTATGAAGAAGATCAGGTATTTTACCGTGTAGATTATCAGAACAAAGAATACGCAGGTGTAATTCAGAACACAGAATTACGTTTTGCAAGCGCAGAAACTGATATTAAGTTTGATGGAATTGTGCAGGCACAGACTATGCTTGCAATTCAGAAGAAAACGGAAGATTTTTCTTATAAAGATGTGAACTATACCGTATTAGAAGAAGGTAAGGATTTCTATACGGTTCATAGCGGTGGTAAATTAATAGGTATCGGTTTTAAAAATATTATTAATTCTGCTACAGAAGATGAAAAAATTTCATTTGACTTACAGTACAATGCTTTGAAAGCATATGCTAACGAAGAAACAGAATTTACTGTAGGGGGGGCTGTTTATCAGTTAGATGAAGATGGTACTGTAACCAAAGATGGTACAGAAGTTGCTTATATTAGTAATTATATTGTACAGGCAGTTATGCCGGATATTTTCTTAACAAGAGAATTTAAGAACAGAGTTACAGAAGCGATTGAAGCAGGCGAAGAAAGTTTCGTATATACTGGAGCTGATGGGGTAGAATATGAATATCCAATCTCTTACGATGCTGCTAAGAATACATGGTCTGTATTACAGGAAAAAGAAACCAGAGTATTTGATACGTATTCCTATCCAAGCAAAGAACATTGGCTGGGAACCGATAAGAATGGTATGGATATGTTAACACGTATTATGTATGGTGGACGAGTATCTTTAATCATTGGTTTTATCGTAGTAGTTATCCAGACATTACTTGGTGTTGTATTAGGTGGTGTAGCCGGTTATTTTGGCGGTTGGGTAGATAACTTAATCATGCGTTTGGTTGATATCTTCTATTGTATTCCTAATATGCCGATTATTATTATCCTTGGTGCGGCAATGGACGGTATGCGTGTAGATCCTACCGTACGTATGTTATTATTGATGCTTTTACTTGGTTTCCTTGGCTGGGCTTCTATTGCTCGTCTGGTTCGTGGACAGATTCTTTCTCTTCGTGAACAGGAATTTATGACAGCAGCAGAAGCAACCGGTATCCGTACCAGAAACCGTATTTTCAAACACTTGATTCCTAACGTAATCCCACAGTTGATCGTTAACTGTACAATGGCATTAGGTTCTACCATTATTACAGAATCTACTTTATCTTTCTTAGGGTTAGGTGTAAAATTCCCATTTGCTTCTTGGGGGAATATTATCAACGACGTAAATGATACTTATGTATTAACCACTTACTGGTTCATTTGGATTCCGGCAGGTGTTTGTTTATTACTGACAGTATTAGCATTCAATATTTTAGGTGACGGTCTTCGTGACGCATTTGACCCTAAGATGAAGAGATAGAAAGGAGAGGAAACATGGCTAAGAAAAAGGCAGAGGGTTATCTCTCCGC
>CAZSBV010000009.1:0-20811 GCA_964605105.1 uncultured Lachnospiraceae bacterium
CATGTTTCCCAGCTGTCTTATCCAACAAAAGATATTCTCCTCTTCTTGGAGTAATGTGAATTTTCTTTTCACTTACCATATTGTGGAATTTATCTGCATATACTCCCGCTGCATTAATCACATAATCTGTTGTAAAATCACCCTGATTTGTTTTTACCACAAATCCTGCTTCTGCTTTTTCAATCTTCAAAACTTCCGTATCAAATTTAAATTCCACACCATTGGTATAAGCATTTTCTGCCAAAGCGATATTTAAGTGGAACGGACATACAATTCCCGCCGAAGGCGCATACAATGCAGCATAAACATCATCACTAGCATTGGGTTCCATTTCTAAAACTTCTTCTTTGTTCAAAATCCGTAAACCGGGAACACCATTGGCAACACCATTATCATATAACTTCTGAAGTCCCGGCATATCTTCTTCATAAAGGCATAATACCAATGAGCCATTTCTTTGGAACGGAAAATCCAATTGTTTAGACAATTCGTCCATCATGGCATTGCCTTCCACATTCATTTTTGCCATCATGCTTCCATTTGCAGCATCATATCCGGCATGAATAATCGCGCTATTAGCTTTGGAAGTACCCTGGCATACATCTTCTTCTTTTTCCAATACACAACATTTCACTTCATATCCGGATAGTTCTCTTGCTATAGCTGCTCCGGAAACTCCGGCGCCAATGATTATTACCTCATAATCCCTCATCTTGTCTCTCCCCACGCTTCCTCATTTTCACATTTCAGCATTACTTATCATTTATAGATAATCTTCCTACGCATTCATGAATCTATGACTCATCCTTTGCCCATCCATAGGCATATTTTACGGCTTTGTTCCAACCTTTTACTCTCTCATCACGAATCTGCTTTTCCAGAGCCGGCATGAACACTCTGTTCACACTCCAATTCTGAATCACATCTTCTTTGCTCTTCCAATATCCTACCGCCAGCCCGGCCAAATAAGCAGCACCCATAGCTGTAGTTTCTACACAACTGGGACGACTCACCGGTGCCTGAATAATATCCGACTGTGTCTGCATTAAAAAGTCATTGACACTGGCACCTCCATCTACTTTTAAGGTAGATAGCTGCATATCCGAATCTGCTTTCATCGCTTCCAGAACATCATTTACCTGATATGCCAAAGATTCCAACGTTGCACGGATAATATGATATTTATTGACTCCTCTGGTAATACCTACAATGGTTCCTCTGGCATACTGATCCCAATGGGGAGCCCCCAGACCTGTAAAAGCCGGAACTACATAACAACCATTGGTATCTTTAACTTTTTTTGCCATATATTCAGAATCTTCCGCAGAGTCAATTAACCGCATTTCATCGCGTAGCCATTGAATTGCTGCGCCTGCCACAAAAATAGAACCTTCCAGAGCATAATTTACTTTTCCGTCAATCCCCCAGGCAATGGTAGTTACCAGACCATTTTTAGAAAATACAGGCTTTTCTCCGGTATTCATCAGCAAGAAACAACCGGTTCCATATGTATTCTTTGCTTCTCCTGCCTGGAAACAAGTCTGTCCAAATAATGCAGCCTGCTGGTCCCCTGCTGCTCCTGCAATAGGAATTCTTCCACCTAGGAAAGAAGCATCCGCATGCCCATAAATACAACTGGATGGTCTTACTTCCGGCAACATCGATTTTGGAATCTGCAGTTCCTCTAAAATCTCATGATCCCATTCCAAAGTGGTAATATTATATAACATGGTTCTGGAAGCATTGGAATAGTCTGTTACATGAACCGTTCCCTTGGTCAATTTCCAAATCAACCATGTTTCTACCGTACCAAACAATAAGTCTCCTCTTTCTGCTTTCTCTCTGGCACCTTCTACATTGTCCAGAATCCATTTGATTTTCGTAGCCGAAAAATACGCATCAATCACAAGACCTGTTTTTTCCCGAAACTTCTCTGTCAGACCTTTTTCTTTCAATTTATCACAATACTCAGAAGTCCTGCGGCATTGCCATACAATGGCTCTATAAACCGGCTCTCCCGTATTTTTATCCCACACAATGGTAGTTTCACGCTGATTGGTAATTCCGATGGCGGCAATATCTTCTGCCGTTGCACCAATCATGTTCATTGACTCTACCGCCACTCCTAGCTGACTTGCCCAAATCTCTCCTGCGTCCTGTTCTACCCAGCCCGGTTTTGGAAAATACTGTGTAAATTCTCTTTGTGCCACACTGCACATTTCCCCCTTTTCATTGAAAAGAATACAACGATTACTGGTCGTTCCGGCATCCAATGCCATAATATATTTCCCCATAAAAACCTCCCTTGTTTTCCAACTTTTATTTAACGTTCTATACCATATTTTTTATGATGTAGCTTTTTCGCTTCATACATTTTTTGATCTGCAATTTCCAATAATTCCATAAGATTTTTCGTCGGATAATGTGTTGAAATAGCACTTCCTATCGAATAACTGATCCCGGGTTCTCGTCCCAAATCATTTTCTGCCTTCACTCTTCGCTGAATTCTTCCATCAATTTCCTTCATTTTACTTTCATCTGTCATATAAACCACAGCAATAAACTCATCACCACCAAAACGTCCTACAAAATTTCCCGTTGGAATACAATCACATAGAATCCGCGCAAAATCTGATATATATTGGTCGCCTGCCTCATGACCATATTTATCATTTGTCTGCTTCAAAAAGTTCAGATCAATCATAAATATTCCGGTAGGCGTCTCCGGTATTCCACCTTCTTCTAACAATTCGGTACAGCGGCTTTTGTTAAACAGTCCCGTCTGAAAATCCGTATATGCTTTTCTTCTGCTCTCTGAAAGGCTTTGAACCCACATCATCACAACATAGATAAAAAATGCCACAATAACATGGTATACACCAGCTGTACTCTTCCGCATTATGTAACTGAGCAAATCCCAAGTACCACCGGCTACAATCAAGAGTGGAAGTCCCCAAAATGCAAAGCTCTTTAATTCTAATTCACGACGCATTCCGTTTCGAATAATTTCATATGTCAAAGAAACCAATACAAGAATACTTAATACATTCATAAAAATCAGATTGTCTCGCAAATCGATAACATTAAATATCTGCAAGATAATGGCTAAAATAGAAAAAATAACATTCAACCAACAGACACAATCCAGAAGCTGGCTCTTTTTTCTTTTTATAAAACTTTTTATGTAATAAATCATAGGAACGCCTGCCAATGGGATAATCCCAATGGCTATATAAAACAGCATCTTCGGATTCACGCTAAAAATCATCGTTGCCATACGAAGATCCGCCAATTTAAACATTCCCAGCATAATGGAAAATATCCCCAAATAAATCAAATTTCTTTCATTGGCTTTATGTCGATAATAGTTACTAAGCTGCATGACAATTAGTACAAAGCCTGCCACAATACACAATCCGCTAATAATAAAAATCAGCAACTCTTCCTGTATGATTTCCTTAAAAATGTTGTAATGTGTTCCCAATTTGAATTCCGGCTCCCAGGATTTGATTCCTTCATAAACCGGTGTAATCTCTACTCGTATAAGTTTTCCTTCATCTGATGGAAACAACGGAATAATAACCCATTCCGAACCAACTGTTTTTCCTATTTTTCTTCCTTCCGGCGCCGATAATAAATACACCAGTTCATTATCTATAAAAACTTTTACATATTGATGACGAACATAAAAGGCAAGACAATTTTCTCCTCCTGCCAAATTGTCAACGGTCAATTCATAAGTATTTACCACCCCTATAGGTGCTTCCATGCCGGAACCGGTACTTGCTTCCACATCCGCTACGGATACAGTATCTGCGGATTTCCTGATATTAAATATCTGATTTTCTTCTCCTACCTGAAAATAGATCAGCAATCCTAAAAACAGAAGCATTACTCCTATCCATACTTTAATTATGACTTTTTCTTCTCTAAATTTTCCCGCAATAATTCTCATTTTTTCCCCGCCCCATTTGTATTACAAAATACATTATTGTTTTTATTTTAGGTCAAATTGTCATAATATACAAGCACAAACCTAATATATGTTAGAAAGAACATTCTATAATTTCTGTTTTGCCAGACATATATCCCCTTACTATATTTACAACTGTAAAAGACCCTTAAGCAGATTGTTATCTCTCCACTTAAGGGTCAGCTATTTATAACTTATTCATCCATACTTTTCATAAAAGTATTACTCGTATCTCAATGCTTCAATCGGGTCCATCTTTGCCGCTTTATTTGCCGGATGATATCCGAAAAATACTCCAATTGCCATAGAAAATGTTAAAGACAAAATAATACTTCCTAAAGATGGAGTTGCCGGCGTATTCATAAGATTCGCAGCCACACTTCCCATAATAATTCCAAGAATAATTCCTATGATTCCTCCAATAATACAAATTACAATGGACTCTACTATAAATTGCAGACGAATGGAACCATTGGTTGCTCCCAAAGCTTTTCTGGTTCCGATTTCTCTGGTTCTTTCCGTAATGGAAACCAACATAATATTCATAACACCGATACCGCCTACTAATAGAGCTATCCCTGCAATTATGGAAATAGCAAGGGTTATAGTAGACATCATCTCCGTCATGGTTTCTACAATGGAACTCATGCTGTACGCGGAAGGACCAAAGTCATTATTTTTTCGATAATATGTACTAAAGAAACTTTCCGTATCTTCTGCAAAACTGTCTGCATCCACATCACTCTCAATAACTACTGTAAACTGGGAATATCCGGTTGTATGATTTGCATTCTGAGCCGCTTTCAAAGGGATATAAACACTGGTAGTAATATCTTTTTCAGATGCTGAGGAAAATCCCATGACAGACTGTTCATATTCATAAATTCCCACAATAGTACAGGAATAATATTTATCGTTGATATTGACCTGAAAAATACTTCCTAAAGCATTTTCATTATCGCCGTCATATAAGTTATTTACCACCTTGTCAGAAACAATGGCTACCATCTTCCCATCACTCGTTTCCTTCTCACTGAAAAATCTCCCGTCCAACAGACTCATATCGTTGGCAAGAAAATATCCAAGACTTACTCCACTAACAGAAATATTGGCATATAAATTTCCATCCACAATCTGCCCGCTTCCTAGCGTTTCCTGCACCGAAATAGCAGAAATAGAATCCGCATAAGTCGCGCAATAACTTTCAATCATTTCTTTGGTAAAATAGTCCTCTTCCTTGGCAGTTTTCATTCTCCCGGACCCTCCGAAACTCATTCCTTCCTGGGTATTTTCCTCTTCTTCCTCTTTTTGCTGAAGACCTACCGTAATATTAGATGCTCCCATGGAAGACATAGTATCAGAAACATAAGCAGTCATGGAATTTCCTACGGTCATAATAGCAATTACAGAAGCAATACCGATAATAATTCCAAGCATGGTAAGGAGTGCTCTCATTTTATTAGCTTTCAGGCTAAAAAGTGCCAATCTGATATTTTCATAGATTAACATGCCATTCCACTCCCCTTTCTTTCCCCGATAATCAATCCATCTTTTATCGTAATGATTCTTTCCGTTTCTTCTGCCAGCTCCGGCGAATGGGTAATTAAAATAATCGTCTTTCCCTGTTCCTTATGCAATTTATGAAACAGATCCATTACCATACGCCCTGTCTCAGAGTCCAGCGCTCCAGTGGGTTCATCCGCCAGAATAAGCGCCGGATTATTTGCCATAGCTCTGGCAATGGCTACTCGCTGTTTCTGCCCTCCGGACAATTCTTCCGGCAGGTGTTTCATTCGGTCTCCCATACCTACAATGTTCAACAATTCCTTGGCCCGCTCCACACGCTGCTTTCCGGAAACTCCACCATACAACATCGGCATCTCCACATTTTTCAATGCATTTGTCTTGGCAATCAGGTTATAAGTCTGAAATACAAATCCTATTTTTTGATTACGGATAGCTGATAACTGATTATCCTTTGCCGCAGTAATATCCACATCATCTAATGTATAAGTACCTTCTGTAGGACGGTCCAGTGAACCAATAATATTCATCAACGTAGACTTTCCCGAACCGGAAGCCCCGACAATAGCCACGAACTCACCTTCATATACTTTAATATCAATTCCCTTAAGGACCTCAAGTTCATTGGGCGTTCCAATATAAAACCGCTTTTTAATTCCTTTCATATCAATGACTGTTTTCTTTTCCATTTAGAAACCTCCCATAGGTCCCTGACGCATCATTATATTCTGGATACTTCTACTATCATCACTTGAATCCGGAACCACTACTTCCATTCCCTCACTGATCTCGTCACTGATAATTTCGATATAGTAATCACTTTCGATGCCTTTTTCTACATAGATTCTTCCGGTAGTTGTTTCTGTAGTTCCGGCACCGTTTCTGTCTCCCCCCGGCATTTGCTGTGCACGATTAGAATTCACATCTTCCGGTCTTTGTGGCATTGTTTCTCCTATATCATCTACTACCTCTACATAGAAGTTTCCACTTTCATCTTCCTGTACCGCTTCATAAGGAACTGTCAATACATTCTCTTTGCTTTCCAAAATAATACTTAACTTTGCAGTCATATCCATACGAAGCATATCATGTGGAGTATCCACAGAAATAATAACTGTATATGTAACTTCATTTCCACCGGTACTTGCTTTTGGCGAAATGATTTTTACAGTTCCATCTAATTCTTCCTCTCCTGTAGCATTGGTCTTAATGACTACTTTCTGTCCTTTTTCAATCTTTCCAATATCATATTCATCAATTTCTGCTGTTACTTCAAAAGAACTGATATCATCAATGGTCACAATTGCAGTTCCGTTATAGGTATCTCCGGCTTCGATGTTCACTGCAGAGATTACACCACTGATAGGTGCTTCCACAATACAGTCATCCAACTGCTGCTGATACTGTTCTACTTTGTCTTCTTCCGAATTACCGCTGCTTAATGCGTTCAACTGTGCTGTTGTCAGGCTTTCTGTCTTATTGATTACATTATTTTCTGCACTCTTAGTAGTATCATCCAAGGTTCTCTGCTGTTTCTGATATGCACTTAATTCTGACTGCGATGCTAAAACCGCCTGCTCATATGCTTTTTCAGCAGTGCTTTCGTTCTGTACCGCTGTATTATACTTTGTCTGCCAACTGGATACTTCCTGCTGTAAAGCGGAGTATTCCTGTTCTAATTGGCGACTGATGTTGTAGGCGGATTTTATAGCAATTAAGTTGGCTATATCTCCTTCAATTTTTACTTTCTGCTCACTCTGTTTCTCCGAATCTGCAATAGTAATTACAAAATCATAATTGCTATCCGTTCCAACAGTTATCTGACTTAAATCATTTTCTTCTCCTAAACCAATTTTATCTTTCACACTATTATTTAAAGTTACACTATTTGTTTCAGCATACTTTATTAACTGATTTTTATATTCACTAAACAACTGCACATTCGCCTCCGAAGATCCCCCCACAGCATCCAATTGCGCTTTCTTCTGATTCAACAATCCCTGTCTATATTCATACTCACCCTTTTTCTCAATCGTTGTCGCTTTTGCTTCTGCCCAAGCGCTTTCTGCCTCTTCTACGTCTTCCAAGGCAACCACATAATCATTGTAAGCTACATCCAAATCTGTATTTCCACGTTTTAAGTCTGTATCATAATCTTCCTTAGCATCTTCCAGATTACGTTCTGCAACAGTCAGATCCATCTGTGTTTTCTGATTTGCAACATTAAGAGCTGTCTTTGCTTCTGCAAGATTTTCCTCAATATCTTCTGAATTAAATTCACAAAGTACCTGTCCTTCTTCCACAATGTCCCCTAACTGAACAGAAACACTTTCTACTTCTACTCCGCTAAGGTTCACAATTACATCTTTACTATTTACGCTGGTCAAAGTTCCGGTTGCAGACACACTGCTGACCAAAGTTCTTCTCTCTACCTGCGAAGTCTGTGTCTGATTCATAAGAGCCTCCATCTGCTCTTTTCTTTTATTCATATTCCCCGCTATAGCTACACCACCAACTGCAATAATCAAGACTATTACCAACACAATAGTCAATTTCTTGTGCTTTTTTATTTTTTCTGTTACCAAACTTAATTTGCTCATAGGACTTCCTTTCTTTTCTCTCCTTTTACTGACTTTCTTACTATAAAACTCAATTCTTAAATGAACCTTGAATACATCTAAAATGTGAAAAGTTTATGAAATATTCACTATAAAAAAAACACCTTTATCTTTTCATGATATATTAGAAATAATAAGAAAGGTAAGAAAAATATATGCATATTTTATTAGTTGAGAATAATGACAATTTAGCAAAAGATTTATCTGATGTTTTTCATCAGAATCATTACATGTTAGACATCGTCACAACTGCTTCTGACGGTTTTCTATATGCCCGCTCCAATATTTATGATTTAATTCTGTTCAATCCTACATTGCCGGATTTGGATGGGATTCATTTTATAACTACTCTCCGTCAAGAACATATCATTACTCCTCTTATTCTGTTAGCTGAGTATGCCGATACCAAAGACATGGTCAAAGCACTGGATGCCGGAGCAGATGGCTACTTTATTCCTCCTCTTCATCC
The DNA here is from genome assembly GCA_964605105.1 of uncultured Lachnospiraceae bacterium. GTDB lineage: Bacteria > Bacillota > Clostridia > Lachnospirales > Lachnospiraceae > SFDP01. Next base: position 8,585 of record CAZSBV010000009.1, read on the forward strand.
TGACCTGTTCCTGGCTCGTATCCGTGCCTTATCACGTAGAAATACCGTGTACCACGGGAATATTTTAGCTTATGAAGATTTACTCTTGAATGTCGGAACTATGGAATTGTCCTGCCAAAATAGTTCCATAAAACTTGGATTAAAAGAAATGAAACTATGTGAATTATTCCTTTCCTCCCCCAATCAGATTATTCCGAAAAATCTGTTGATAGAGAAAATATGGGGAATCGAAAGTGATGCTAATTATAATAATGTGGAAGTGTACATATCCTTCTTGCGTCACAAATTAAAGACTCTTAATACTAAAGTCAAAATTAAGACTGTGAGAGGTGTTGGATATCAATTACTAACTTAAAAATTAGGAAGTATATAAATCCTATATTTCCTATTTCTTTATCTTAATTTCTAAGATTCTCTAAAATAACACTCCAGTTCTCTGTCAGCTTATCCATATTATACCGACAGTTCAGAGGACTGGTAGATTGCAAAACATCTTGTTGTATGTAAATTATACCCTCCAGAGGTCTTTCTACAAACCTCTAAATTGTGAAAAGTTTTACTTTCTTACTTTACCACTTGAAATCGTTAAATGTATATGTTAAATTAATTGAGTACGCTAATTTCAAAATATTATAAATTCAGGAGATTCATTATGTCCATAGATAAAGTAAGAACTTATTTTAAAGAAAGAGGAATCGAAGATAGAATTCAGGAATTTGAAGTTTCCAGTGCTACTGTTGCTCTGGCAGCTCAGGCCCTGAACTGTGAGGAATGCAGGATTGCCAAAACACTCTCTTTCCATGTCAATGAAAAGACCGTCTTAATTGTTACTGCAGGAGATGCCAAAATTGATAATCCCAAATACAAAGCTCAGTTTGCCTGCAAAGCAAAGATGCTCTCCTTTGAAGAAGCGGAACCTTTAATCGGACATGCCGTTGGAGGTGTCTGTCCCTTCGCCGTAAATGAAGGTGTAGAAGTATATCTGGATATTTCCCTGAAACGCTTCGAAACCGTATTTCCCGCCTGCGGAAGCTCTAACAGTGCCATTGAACTAACTATGGAAGAATTGGAGAAATACTCCAACAGTATTGCATGGATTGATGTGTGTAAATTGCCTGTAAAAGCTTAACCAACTGAAATATTCCTTTTTAAAAGCTTCTTTCTAATATCATCATATTTTAAAAGGTGTAAAGTCTTAATCACTGAACAAAGACTTTACACCTTAGATATGTTCTATTTCATTTCGTCTGGTTCCGCAACTTCTAAAAGTATACTATCAAATTCATTTTCTAATTCATCTCTCTTTTCTTGCGGCACCAGTTTTAATAATTTTCTTACAAATACTGTCAATCTGTTAATATATCGCAACTGTTTGTCTGTCATTGGTTCACTCACCTACTATCACCGCCTTTCGTTGGTGATAGTATATCATAGCGTAAAGCTTTTATTCAATTATCAATGTGCCATTTTTCTTTGATTGTAATTTTGAAATTTAGATTTTAAGTATATGTTTATAGAAATCGTAAATAGACAACAAATGTTGTTAAATGCTATTATTATATTTATGTATGTTTTCCGTTTATGCGTATTTTATTTCACTTTTTTACTTTTGTCAATATTCACCTTTACACATATAAAGAAAGACTGTTGCCAAATAACTACTTACTGACAACAGCCCTTGTTTTTATTCAAGCTTTATTATTACTCTTTGTCTACGACAACTCGAACTTACCGGTATACAACTGATAATACTTGCCTTTCTGTTTCAACAATTCTTCGTGATCACCACGTTCAATAATTCGTCCCTGTTCCAGAACCATGATACAGTTTGAATTCTTAATAGTGGAAAGTCTGTGAGCAATTACAAATACAGTTCTTCCTGCCATCAGTTTATCCATACCACTTTGTACGATCTGCTCTGTTCTGGTATCAATACTTGAAGTTGCTTCATCCAGTACCAATACCGGCGGATTCGCTACCGCTGCTCTTGCAATGGAAAGCAGCTGTCGTTCACCTTGTGATAAAGTTCCTCCATCTCCGGTAATTACCGTATTATATCCATCCGGCAATTTAGTAATAAAATGATGTGCATTAGCTAATTTTGCAGCTTCAATTACTTCCTCATCGGTTGCTTTCAGACGACCATAACGAATGTTTTCCATAATGGTTCCTGTAAACAAATGTGTATCCTGTAATACTACACCAAAGGCACGTCTTAATTCATTTTTCTTAATCTTGTTAATATTGATTCCGTCTACTCGAATCTTACCATCCTGAATATCATAAAAACGATTCAACAGGTTTGTGATTGTAGTCTTACCTGCACCGGTCGAACCTACAAAAGCAACCTTCTGTCCTGCTTCTACATACATAGTTACATCATGAAGTACAATTTTTTCATCGGTATAACCAAAATCAACTTCATTCAATGTTACATGCCCTTTTAACTGGGTGTATGTTAAAGTGCCATCCTTATGCGGATGTTTCCATGCCCAGGTTCCGGTTCTTTCTTCACAGGGTTCAATACTTCCATCTTCATGTACATGACAACGAACGATTTCCACATATCCTTCGTCTGCTTCTGAAGGTTCATCCATCAATTCAAAAATACGTTCTGCACCGGCAAGTGCCATAACAATAGAGTTAAACTGCTGTGCTACCTGCGAAATCGGTCCGTTAAAGCTCTTGGATAACTGTAAGAAGGATGCAATCGCTCCCAGTGTCAATCCACCAAATCCATGAATTGCAAGCAGGGAACCAACTGCTAAAATAATTACATAATTGATATTTCCGATATTAGCATTGATTGGCATTAAAATATTAGCAAAGGTATTTGCATTTTTTGCCGTATCAAATAACTCTTCATTTAACTTGTTAAATTCATCCACGGTCTGTTCTTCATGGCAGAACACTTTAATTACTTTCTGACCGTCCATCATCTCTTCAATATAACCATTGGTCTTACCAAGAGACTGTTGCTGCGCCACAAAATATTTTGCAGAATTTCCACCAATCTTACCGGAAACCATTAACATTACGACTACCCCTAAAAGTACTACTATTGTCAACGGCACACTTAAGATCAGCATGGAAATCAAAGTACTGATCAAAGTAATTAAGGAAGAAACTAAACTTGGAATACTCTGGCTTACCATCTGACGCAGGGTATCTGTATCATTCGTGTAATGGCTCATGATATCCCCATGCTGATGAGTATCAAAATATTTGATTGGTAATGTTTCCATATGAGTAAACATTTCATCACGAATATCCTTTAATACCCCTTGTGCTACATACATCATAATCATGTTATAAGCATAAGTACAAACGATTCCCAACAGATAAATACATCCCATGGTCGTCAATGCTGAAATCAATGGCTGGAAGGTCTGAATACGTCCATCCAACATTGGTAAAATATAATCATCAATCAGAGATTTCATGAACATGGTACCTACAACCTGCACAACAGAGCTGATGGCAATACATACCATAACAATCATATATCTGAATTTATAACGCTTCATAATAAAGCTAAGAAGTCTTTTTAAAGTTTTCATCGGGTCTTTACTTTTCGGACCGCCCTTCATTCCTTTTGGTCCTCTTGGTCCCATTGGTGGCATTATTCTTCAGCTCCTTTCTTCTGCAATTCATAAATCTCTCTATAAATCTCATTATTTTTCAACAATTCTTCGTGTGTTCCATAGCCATTTACTTCACCCTCATTCAATACAAGGATATGATCCGCATCTTCTACAGAAGAGATACGCTGTGCAATGATCAGTTTTGTGGTATTTGGAATCTCTTCACGAAAAGCTTTTCTGATTTTTGCATCTGTTGCTGTATCTACTGCACTTGTAGAATCGTCCAAAATCAAAATCTTAGGTTTCTTTAACAAAGCTCTTGCAATACAAAGTCTCTGCTTCTGACCACCGGATACGTTGGTTCCGCCTCGTTCAATTTTGGTCTCATAGCCATCCGGAAATCTTTCAATAAATTCTGCTGCCTGAGCAAGTTCGCAGGCATGCTTTGCTTCTTCCAAAGTAGCCTTTTCATTCCCCCAGCGTAAGTTATCCAAAATGGTGCCTGAAAACAATACATTTTTCTGTAAAACACAAGAAACTTCGTTACGAAGTACTTCCATGTCGTAATCACGCACGTCTACACCGCCAACCTTTACACAACCTTCTGAAGCATCATAAAGTCTTGGAATCAACTGTACAAAAGTAGACTTGGAACTTCCGGTTCCACCAATAATACCGATAGTTTCTCCGGACTTAATGTGTATATTAATATTTTCCAATACGTTCTTATCTTCACCACCACTGTAACGGAATGCAACGTTTTCAAAATCGATAGAACCGTCTGCTACTGTCATAATTGGATTGGCTGGATTTTTAATGGTACTTTCTTCATCCAAAACTTCCAAAATACGGTCTGCAGATGTCTTTGACATAGTCAGCATAACAAAAATCATAGAGATCATCATCAAGCTCATAAGTACCTGCATGGTATAAGTAAACAAACTCATGAGTGTACCTGTTGTCATGTTACCTACTACAATATTTTTTGCCCCAAGCCAGGAAATCATCAGAATACATCCATACATAGTCAGCTGCATTACCGGGCTGTTCAACATAATAAATTTTTCTGCTGCAATGGACAAATCCTTTACTTTACCGGACTGTTCCAAAAACTTATCTGTTTCATGACCTTCTCTTACATACGCCTTTACAACACGGATTCCTGCCAGATTTTCCTGTACTGCCGCATTCAATTTGTCATACTGCTTGAACATCTTATGGAACTTCTTAAAAGCATTCACTACAATAAATCCCAATGTGCCTCCTAAAAAGACCAGCGCTACTAAGAAAATCCATGACACCTGCGGTGCCAGTTTTAAGCACATAAATAATGAAAAAATAAGCATGAACGGTGCGCGCACGCAGATTCGTATAATCATCTGAAAAGCCTGCTGTACATTAGTGACATCTGTAGTCATTCTTGTTACCAGACCTGCCGTGGAAAATTTATCTATGTTTGCAAAGGAAAAATCCTGAATCTTAGCAAACATTGCCTTTCTTAAATTCCTTGCGAATCCCGTCGATGCAATAGCTGCATACTTTCCACACAATGCACCTCCTGCCAATGATACAAATGCCACCACCAGCATTAAAAATCCCATTTTTAAAACGTAATTCATGTCACCTACATTTACACCATTGTCGATAACCAAAGCCATCAACACCGGTAAAATAACTTCCATGATTACTTCGATTGCTATACAGACCGGAGATAAAAGTGTTTCTTTTTTAAACTCCCCTATATAGACTGCTAATTTCTTAAGCATTTCTCTTTTCTTCCTCCTTCTTATGATCTGTTTTAATTCCTTCCATTGCTCCTTTTAAAACTTACTCTGTCGTTCCTCTATTCTTATACAATTGCATGGCTTTCCTATCAATTCGGTTCATATACTCCAAAAACTGTCTAAACTCATCTTCCGTAAATAGAGAACGTACCTCCTGCTCCATCTTGCCAAGTGCATGACAGGTACAAACCTGCATTTTTCTTGCGGAATCCGTTAACACCAATTTTTTCACTCTGGCATCCTCCGGAATACTTTCCCGCACAATCAGCCCTTTCTTCTCCAATGTCTGTAAGACACTTGTTACAGAAGATTTCTTAATCCGAAAAACATCTTCAATTTCCCTTTGAAAAACACATCTGTTTTCTTCTTCTGCACGCCACAGATGTCCCAAAATTCTCGACTGAATACTGGTCAATCCATTTTCTGACATAGTTGTGTCAAAAAAATATCGGATATTCTTGCTAACATCTAAAATACACTTTACCGGAGCTCCGCCGTGTTCTTTTTCCCAGCTCTCTCTTCTGTCGTATTCTGCTGTCATAACTCCTCCCTTCTCAGAAAGTTCGACTTCTAATCGTTAGGTTTCTAACGTTTCTTTTATTAGTATACGCTGATACCTTTTTTATGTCAACATATACACTTATATTTTCTAAAATGTTTATCTTCCCAACACTACATCATTCCAAAATCCGGGCATCCGATAGAAAAAAACGATACGATCTTGCTGAAGATAGAAATCCAACTCTTCCCAAGTTGCCATAACATCTAGTCCCATCAACTCACTGACCTTTTCCAGAATCTCTTCATCACTCTCTCCTAAAATCTCAGAAGCCGTTACTTCTTCTCCTGTATGTCGATCCACAGTAATGGCATCCCACATCGAATAAGGATGAGCGCCACCCATATATGTAACATCATTAAATAACAAACTTACATAGTCATTATCTATATATTGAATTCCTAAAAATAATAATTCAGAATAAGGAACCCGCCCTTCCGGTACTTCCTCTGCTCCCTGCTCCAGATACCATTCTTCTGTTTCCTGATACTGCCTCAAATATCCATCATAAAATTCTTGTAACGTGTCATTCATCGTATAAAGGAAATCAGAACCTAAAAAGAACATTTCCATATGATAGTAGAATCCTTTTGTCTCTTCATCATAATAAAATTCACCACCATATTCCTGAATTTCACCATACTCTTCTGCTATGTATTGTATACTCTCTTGAGCTTCTGCCTCTTGCACAGATATTTCTTGTTGGCTTATTCCCTGCTTCTTACTCTCATCACATCCTGTCATAATAAAACATATACAAATTATACTTACTAACCACCATTTCCCCTTCATTCTATGCCTCCGCTCATCTCAAAAATACTTTATAGTGCAAGTCCCGCAAACACTCAAAAGCAAATTGAACACCCCAAATCCTATTTGCAATCCGCTTAACTCCACCTATTTTAACCCTAATTATACTAAAAAAACAGATTGAAACCAACATTCAAGTTCCAATCTGCCTTAACCTTACAAAATATATCCAGTTATCTTAAGAAACTCTCTCCTCTTCCAGAGTTTTCACACCAAATATGAAATAAACGATATGAAATACCCATACACATGCCAAAATAATTCTTCCTACCGGAACCTTACTCATCATAAGGAATCCAAATCCCATCAGCAAAGTAACGGTACATATAATACGAGTCTTGGTTGCCTTTGTCATACCACGTCCCTGTACATAGCTTTCCAGATTATTCTTATAAAGCTTTGTATTAATAAACCAGTTATGCAGTTTCTCGGAACTCTTAGCAAAACAAAATGCTGCCAAAAGCAGGAACGGAAACGACGGAAGCAATGGTACTACGGAACCCACAGCACCAATTCCCAATCCGATACATCCTAAAATTACATATAATATCTTTTTAATATTCATCTTCTCTCTCCAATCTTTTTGCTTCTTTTTTACTTTCCATTACATGACGAATTGCCAATATCGGATGATAACATATCATTCTTGGTCCTGAAAAACGCATGACTTCACGTATCTTCTCCCGCATATCGGGCTTATAACAATGTACTTTACAATTAGAACAAAACGTCTTTGTTTCCATAAAGGGACATTTATCGCTACGCTGTTTTGCATAATTGTTCAATGCTTCACATTCCTGACAAAGCCCATGCTTCCACCCATGCTGCTTTCTGCAATATAATCCAATCATTAAGGAAACAACTTCTTTTTCCTTCTCCCGTTTACTTGCTACATCTTTTTCCATCAACTCATTCTCCCATGCTCTACACAGTATTCTTTATCTACAATTCTCATGGTGGACTTACGATGAGACACCAGCACCACAGTTTTATTTTCTGTTTCTTCTTTCAAAGCTTTCAAAATAACAGCTTCGTTCAAACTGTCCAGATTACTGGTAGGTTCATCTAAAAGCATCAGATCTGCATCATGCAAAAATGCCCTTGCCAATCCCAGACGCTGTCTCTCTCCACCGGAAAGGGTATCTCCCAACTCTCCTACAGGGGTATCATATCCCTGTGGTAAAGTACAAATGAAATCATGTACAGAAGCTTTTTTACAAGCTTCCACTACTTCCTCCCTGGTAGCATCCAATTTCGCAATTCGAATATTATTGAAAATACTGTCATGGAACAAATGCGTTTCCTGAGTTACAAAGCTTTCCATGTTGCGAAGATTTGAGGTATTGATCTCATTCACATCTTTACCGGAAACTTTTACCTTTCCCTGTTGTACCTTCCAGAACCGCATCAGTAATTTTAACAAAGTAGACTTACCACTACCACTTCTTCCTACAATTCCAATGACCGCATTCTTTGGAATTTCCAAAGATATTTGATCTAGTATCGTTTCATCTTTATATGCAAAAGTAACCTCTTGTACTTCTGCTCCTTCAAATTGAATCTCATCTTTATCATCAATTTCCTCTATTGCAGGCACTTCATCTAAAATATCTAATACTCTGTTTCCTGCCGCAAAAGTGTTTTGCAAAGTACTTCCCAGGTTCGCCAATGCAACGCAAGGACCAAAAGAGCTCATCAAAGCAATCGTAGGTATCAACACACCGGAAAAATCAATCTGTCCCTTTTGAAAATAAAACGCAGAAGTAAACAGCATCATAAGGTCAAAAACAAGAATCATGGTATTCGTAACTGCCTGATTTCTGCCTGCCGTATTCTTCATTTTCTCTTCATCACTAGAAAGTGCATCTGTCTGAACCTTCATATCTGCCAGACGTTTTTCTCCCTGACCATATTGCAAAGTTTCTAAAAGTCCTCGCAGACTGTCCAATACAAAACCTGCAAGATTTCCTGACTTTGTACGGAAACGTATTCCATCGTCTCCGCTTAATTTGGAAGTCAGTATTGGAATTACTGCTCCTATCACAATATAAGCTGTTGCGGCAATTCCACCCAAATCCACATGAAACTTTCCTATAAAAGTAACCATGATTCCACAGAAAAGTACTGCAATGGCAATCGGGGAAATCGTATGTGCATAAAATACTTCCAAAAGTTCAATATCCGAAGTAATGACAGAAATCAAATTTCCCTTGTCCTTACCTTCCAATTTCGCAGGACAAAGCTTTCTAAGCGCACGAAAAACCTTTTCTCGAATTAACGCCAACAATTTAAATGCAATAAAATGATTACATGACTGTTCCGCATAACGCAGAACTCCTCGAATCAAAGCAAATAAAATAACAGCTACAAATAAAAGATTTAATTTTAATGGAGCTTCAAATCCCAACAAAGAAACTACTCCATAACCGCCAAACACCGTGATAAAGGTAGCACATAAATTTCCAATCAGCCCCATAATAATCGCCAGAACCATATAGCCTGCGAGAGGCTTTACAAGTCCGATAAGACGCATCATAACATGAAATCCACTACGCTTTTTCAATCTCGCCACCTCGCTTTCCATAATTTTCAAGGCTCTGCTGTGCATTCCAAAGCTTTGCATAAGTACCATTCTTTTGAACCAGCTCACCGTGGGTTCCGCTTTCTACCACATTCCCCTTATCTAAAACAAAAATTCGATCGGAACCAGTCACATTTGCCAGACGATGAGAAATTAAAATTACCGTCTTAGTTTTTGCCAGAGCATGAATTTCTCTCATGATGTCATTTTCACTTTCCACATCAATATTTGAAGTAGCTTCATCAAAAATATACACCGGACTGTCATGCAATAAAGCTCTCGCTAATGCAAGACGCTGACATTGTCCTCCTGACAAATTGGAAGCCTTTTCCATCAAAAATGTATCCAATCCATTCTCGCTCTTTAAGAATTCTGCCAGATTTACTCTTCTCAAAACTTCCCAAAGCTTATCATCAGAAGCCTCCGGACATCCCATCAGAAGATTATCACGCACAGTTCCTTTAAAGAGATAACTTTGATGACTGATGTATGTAAAGTTATCCATCAGATTAGCTTCATTCAGATTTTTTAACTCTTTTCCTCCTACCGTAACCAATCCATGATATCCCTTATTTCTACCCATTAAAATCGCAGAGATTGTAGATTTACCACAACCGGATTCCCCAACCATAGAAGTGAAACTTCCCATCGGAAACTCTAAATCAATCCCGTGCAAAATTTCCCTGTCCTCTTCATAAGAAAAATGAAGATCCTTACAAACGATTGTACAATCTCCGTCTAACACCTCTTCTTTTTGTTCACTTTCCGGCAAATCCAAAAGTCTAAAAATCTTATCGCTGGCCGCCATGCCATTCATAGCAATATGGAAAAAAGAGCCTAACATTCGCATAGGTATAAAAAAGTCTGCTGACAAAAGAATAATTAATAGGCATCCAGCCAAAGAAACCTTATCTGCTCTGTACTGCGTTACTGATAAAATGACTCCTAACGCAGCTCCACCATAAGCAATTAAATCCATAATGGTAACGGAATTTAATTGCATAGTCAGTACTTTCATGGTAATCTTACGAAATTTTTCCGCTTCCACATTCATTTCATCCTGTTTAAAATCATCCGCCTGATATATTTTTAAAGTAGTCAATCCTTGTAAATTTTCAAGGAAAGTATCTCCTAATGCCGTATACTGTCCCCAATATTTTGAAAGAAGCTTCTTTGCCCATCTCTGAACAGCAATAATTGCTACCGGAATCAGCGGCACACAAATAAGCAAAACAATAGCACATGGAAAATTTACAAAGCTCAACACTGCAAACAGTGTCAAGGGTGCCAGCATAGCATAGAAAAATTGTGGTAAATAAGCACCAAAATAAGTTTCCAACTGATCCACACCTTCCACTGCCACCTGTACTACCTCGGAAGTATTAACCTGCTCCTTATAAGAAGTTCCCAGACGAAGCAACTTCTTATATATCATTTCTCGAAGCGTACTCTTCACAGCTTTGGAAGACAAATAGCTCATTTTACTCGAAAGAACAGAACAAATGAAACGTACTATCACCGCACCCACTGCAATGATAAAAGTATTTACTATGTCAGATGTATCTGCCTGTCCTTCAAATAATTTTGCTAATAAATTAGTAATACCTGCCATCATCGTAATGTTTGCTGCCAAAGATACCCACTGACATACTACATTTCCGGCAATATACTTTTTACTTTCGCTGACTGTTCCAATCAGCCGTTTGTTGATCATCATATTGCTCTCTCTACTTTCTTAAATTTATATGTTATATTTCCATAAAACTCATTTCCGCCTCAAGTATTGATTGAGATTTTATATCTGTAATTATCTAAAATCTTAATTTTACTTATACTGAAATTTTTTATAATCTCTGCACTCACTAAAAATTATCTTCTTTTACTAAGAATTCTCTTATGATAAACAAAAATATGAATTGCTAAAAAGAATACTGAGACAATAGAAATCACTTTATGTATCTGCAATACAAATGGATATTGATCTAATATCATTCCAAATATGCCTGTTAAAAAGCACACAAATACAATACCCAAAAGTCCCCATTTCTTTGGTCCAAGACTTCGGCGATAAACAATAGTATGTAATATACTGAGCAACAAAAACAATGTCGATGCCAGTTTATGAATATGTATTCCTGTAACAGGAACCATAATCGTTACAATAAAACTAATGAATAATAACCAATTTAATATTTTCTTTTTCATATGAATTCTCCTCAACTATTCTTAATTTATTTCATCTAATATAACCCAGGAGCAAGTTTTAACTAATATGTATTAGTTTTAACTAACTTCCATCTCAAAGTAAAGCGAAGGCTAACCTCAATTAGTCTCCGCTAACAACATAGATTCTATCGTTTAAATTCTATTTTGTCAATTAGACATCTTAAACTCTTTTTAGAAAAATTTGTAAATTTTATTGCTTACTTAAGACAATATTATTCATAATGCAAATATTTTACATAGATAAAATACTTCTACGACATGTACTTCTGAATTCCTGACAACAAAAAAATAAAGGAAACGTTGATTTCTCAACATTTCCTTACAACTCCAAATGTAACGTAAATAAAAGAACCCTAGTATTCACTAGGGTTTAACACTGCCGCAAACCGGAATCGAACAAATCGCAATTAAAAAAAACATTGAAAGAAAGGGGTTTTGAGAGCTTCTTCTACAAAAGGTGTTCAAAGCGGTGTTCAAAAGTGCTTTTGTATTTCTTTATTGCTAACCAATCAATTAACTTAGCAAAAAGGAGAAAAACAAAATGAACGAAATCCAATCTATCACAAACTATACAAATCATTCTAATCAAGATTTACAACATGCTAAAAAGACCGAACTACTGATTCTCATATTCTTTTTATCAATTATCATTATAATACTACTCTTATGTTTTTTTATCAATG
>CAZSBV010000010.1:0-14813 GCA_964605105.1 uncultured Lachnospiraceae bacterium
GAGGGGCTTTTGGATTTTTTGCAGAAAACTAAGAAGAAAAAGCCTATTATTATGGCTCGTATCATTCATCTGGAAGAAATGATGAAACTGGTATGCAGTAAAGAAAAAACTACCATGATAATAGAAATAGAGGATGAATTCATACCGGAAAATACCGGTGTTTTTCGCTGGGAAATTACACCAAATGGCAGTCAGGTGACTAGATTAGAAGAGACTGTAACACCGGAAATTTCCATGCATATCAGGGATTTTGCCCCCTGGGTACTGACCGGAGTATTTATCAATGAAATCGTCTAAATCTATTGACAAATTTGAGGGATTTTCATATTCTAAAATAGAATTATAGTTTTTTGATTGAATCTTTGAGAAGTGAATAGGTTGTGTGAAAGCATAGGATATTTATGAGAATCAAAAAGTGTAAGATATTATTATAAAGGCAGAGAACGAAAAAGTAGGAAATGGGAATGTAACAGAGAGAAGATGTCACCGGCTGAAAGCATCTTTGACAGGAAAATTTCTGAAGTGCATTCGGGAGCTGATTCGGTGAAATTCTATTTTGTGTGGATTACGAAGCCTATTATTATAGGTGGAGCGAACAAGAATAAATTTAGCCGGATACGTGTCATCTACGTTACAGATTTCAAGAGAGGGCTTGTAGAAGTCCTTACTAGAGTGGAACCGCGGATAAACTTCGTCTCTAATTGGGACGGAGTTTTTTTATGCGCATGTTCGATTAGTAGAATATACTATTAGAAAGCAGGAATGGAGGCAATTATATGTCCATCATGAAATATATTAAAGAAGAAATGCGAATCATACAGGAGCGAGACCCGGCGATTCATTCTACTTGGGAAGTTTTTTTGTACCCCAGTTTCAAGGTAATGCTACACTATAGATTGGCCCACAAGTTATATCTGGAAGGACATTATTTCTGGGCAAGATGGGTATCACAGCGTGGAGTACGAAAGACAGGAATTGAGATTCATCCTGGAGCACAAATTGGAAAAGGACTCTTTATTGACCATGGAAATGGTGTTATTATAGGAGAGACAACAATTATCGGTGATAATTGTACTTTGTATCAGGGGGTTACCCTGGGTGGTACAGGAAAAGAACATGGTAAGCGTCATCCTACGATTGGAAACAATGTTATGATCAGTGCCGGTGCAAAAGTTCTGGGTTCTTTTAAAATCGGAGACAATTCCAAAATTGGTTCCGGTAGTGTAGTTCTTCAGGAAGTACCGCCAAACTCAACGGTTGTTGGTGTTCCGGGAAGAGTGGTAGAACGGAAGAAGAAAACGGCACCGCAGGAAACTATGGATCAGTGCAATTTACCCAATCCGGTAGAAGAAGATATTTTGAAACTGCAGCAGACCAATGAGCAGCTGGCAAGAAGAATTTATGCTCTGGAAGAAGAGATTAATTATTGGAAAGCAACAAAAAATAAATAAATAACCGCCCGCGGGGAAAGAGGAGAAAAATGAAAATATACAATACTTTATCTAAAACAAAAGAAGAATTTATCCCATTAGAAGAGGGAAAAGTAAAAATGTATGTATGCGGACCTACTGTATACAACCTTATTCATATCGGAAATGCGCGTCCTATGATCGTATTTGATACTGTAAGACGTTACATGGAATACAAAGGATTAGAAGTAAATTATGTATCCAACTTTACAGACGTTGATGATAAAATCATTAAGAAAGCCATTGAAGAAGGTGTAGATTCTTCCGTGATTTCTGAACGTTACATTGCGGAATGTAAAAAAGATATGGAGGCTTTAAATGTAAAACCAGCAACTACACACCCATTGGCAACCAATGAAATTTGCGGAATGCTGGATATGATTGGAACTTTGATTGAAAAAGGCCATGCTTATGCAGCAGCTGACGGAACTGTATATTTCAGAACCAGAAGCTTTAAAGAATATGGAAAACTTTCCCATAAAAATCTGGATGATTTACAGGGAGGAAACCGTTCCCTCTTAGTTTCCGGTGAAGATCAGAAGGAAGATCCATTGGACTTCGTTCTTTGGAAACCTAAAAAAGAAGGCGAACCTGCATGGGAATCTCCATGGTGCGACGGTCGTCCGGGATGGCATATTGAATGTAGTGTTATGAGTAAAAAATATCTGGGAGACGAAATTGACATTCATGCCGGTGGAGAAGATTTAGTGTTCCCTCATCATGAAAATGAAATTGCCCAGTCCGAAGCAGCGAATGGAAAGACATTCGCAAGATATTGGATGCACAACGCATTCTTGAATATTGACAACAAGAAAATGTCCAAATCTGCCGGAAACTTCTTTACGGTTCGTGACATTAGTGAAAAATATGATTTACAGGTACTTCGTTTCTTCATGCTTTCTGCACATTACAGAAGTCCATTGAACTTCTCCGCAGACTTAATGGAAGCTGCAAAGAATGGTCTGGAAAGAATCGTAACCGCAGCAGAAAAATTAAGAGACTTACAGAGCAAGGCTGTTGGTGAATTGACAGAAAGCGAAGCTGCATCTTTGGAAGAAGCCAGAGGCTTTATGACAAAATATGAAGAAGCTATGGAAGATGACTTCAACACAGCAGATGCTATTTCTGCCATTTTTGAAATGGTTAAATTCACGAACACAAATGCGAATGCAGAAAGTTCCAAAGCTTATGTAGATGCTTTATATGCACAGCTTGAGAAACAAGCTGAAATCTGTGGTCTTATTTTAGAAAAGAAAGCAGAAATCTTAGATGAAGAAATCGAAAGCTTGATTCAGGAAAGACAGGCAGCAAGAAAGGCAAAGAACTTTGCAAGAGCTGACGAAATCAGAAACCAGTTATTAGAACAGGGTATTGTATTAGAAGATACACGTGAGGGTGTAAAATGGAAAAGAGCTTAAGCTTTTTAGAAAAAATGAAACAGGAATTTTCCTGTGAAGAAAAGGATATCAGAACGTATTCTCCATTAACGTTGGCATTTGTGGGAGATTGTGTTTTTGATTTGATTATCCGTACTATTATCGTGGAGAGAGCGAACCGTTCTCCCCACGATTTGCATAAGATGAAAAGTGCGATTGTAAAGGCAAAGACGCAGGCTGAGCTTGGGGAAGCCATACAAGAACTTTTAGATGAGGAAGAGCAGGCAGTGTACCGCAGAGGACGTAATGCCAAATCAGGGACCACAGCAAAGAATGCATCTGTAGGCGATTACCGTAAGGCAACGGCTTTGGAAGCGTTAGTTGGATATCTGTTTTTATTAAATCAGGAAGATAGAATTTTATATTTGGTAAAAGAAGGTCTTAAGAGACTGGATATAAGTATTTAGGAGAAAAACATGGCATATCAGGAAATGAACATAGAAGGAAGAAATGCGGTAATCGAGGCATTTCGTTCCGGGAAAACAGTAGACAAGCTGTATTTATTGGATGGTTGTCAGGATGGACCTGTCATGACCATCAAAAGAGAAGCAAAAAAGCATGATACAATGGTAAAATATGTGACCAAAGAACGTCTGGACCAAATGTCCCAGACAGGAAAGCATCAGGGAGTGATTGCAGTAATTGCTGCTTATGATTATGCGGAAGTAGAAGATATTTTACAGAAGGCAAGAGAGAAAGGAGAGGCACCTTTTATTTTCCTTTTGGATAATATTGAAGACCCACACAACCTGGGTGCGATTATTCGTACTGCAAACTTAGCAGGGGCTCATGGAGTAATCATTCCAAAGAACAGAGCCGTAGGCTTGACTGCGACTGTAGCAAGAACTTCTGCCGGAGCTTTAAATTATACACCGGTAGCTAAAGTTACTAATTTGAGTAAAACGATTGAAGAACTGAAAAAAGAAGGTATGTGGTTCGTATGCGCAGATATGGGTGGAACCAGTATGTATCAGCTGGATTTGAAAGGTCCAATGGGACTTGTAATCGGTAACGAAGGTGATGGTGTCAGCCGTCTGGTTCGTGAAAAATGTGACTTTATTGCATCCATTCCGATGAAAGGTGATATTGATTCCTTAAATGCTTCTGTGGCAGCAGGTGTGTTGGCGTATGAGATTGTAAGACAAAGATTGCAGTAGAAGCAGGGTGAGATAGAAGGCAGCTTATAAGAAAGTAATGTCAAAATGTAAAAGCAGTGATGCAGAGGTAAAAATGAACCGGGAAAAATTCAAGCAGGCAAGTGACGAGGAATTGATCCTCATGTATCGTGACGGGGAAGAAGATGCCGCCAGTTTTATTATGAACAAATATAAAAATCTGGTGCGAAAGAAAGCCAGTTCTATGTACATTCTTGGAGCGGACCGAGATGATTTGATTCAAGAGGGAATGATAGGACTTTTTAAAGCAGTGCGGGACTATGATATGGGAAGGGATGTAAATTTTTATACCTTTGCGGACCTTTGTGTTTCCCGCCAGATGTATACAGCAGTTCAGGCATCCAACCGTCAGAAGCATTTGCCTTTAAATACTTACATTTCTATTTATAGTCAATCCATGAATTCGGAAGAAGGAACGGATGAGTATGCACTTATGAATACTTTGACTGCCAGAAAAGAGGCTAATCCCGAAGAGATGGTCATTGAGCAGGAAAATATGGAGCAGATGGAAAATGCTATTTTAAAGGAATTAAGTGAGTTTGAAAAACAGGTATTTGAACTGCATCTGACGGGTATGACATATACGGAAATTGCAAAAGTATTGGGAAGAGATGACAAATCTACGGATAACGCCCTACAAAGGATGAAAGCAAAAATTAAAAGAGTTTTAAAGAGTTAAGAGTGAGGAATTCTGTGAAAGACGAAATGGAAAAATTACTACAGGAGGATGTGGCCGAACCCTTGCATCTGTCTTGTGACTTTATTGAACAGGAATTGGAAAATCAGCAGATTAATGGTTTCTTTTCAATAGAAAGTATGAATGGGAAGACAATTAAAGGAAAGGTAATTGTTTCAGATCCAAGAGTAAAATGTCAGGAATCTGTTTTCCAAAGTGAACATGTAAAAATCAGTTATTATTTCGATGGTTTGGATATGGAACCGGGAGAAGTAGTAAGTGGTTCTTTTATGCTGATTACAAACTTTGGAGAATTTGAGATTCCTTTTTCTTTTTTCTATCCTAAAATGGATTTATCTTCCACATTGGGAGAAATTAAAAATGTATTTCACTTTACTAATCTTGCCAGGACCAATTGGCAGGAAGCTTTAAAATTATATTTTTCGCCGGCATTTGAAGAAGTTTTGAAAAATGCGGATAATGGATGTAAGGAAATTTACAGGGGACTTTCGGGAACAGTACATGAGCAGTATATGGACGAATTTTTACATGCCATCCACAAGAAAGGTCCTGTGACTTACGAAGTTGAGAATGAACTGACCGGGATTGAAAATGTCAGTGAACCACTCTGTACAGAACTGGTCATTCGTAAAAAGAGTTGGGGATATACCTGCCTTACTGTAGAAGCACAAGGGGACTTTCTGAAACTGGAAAAAGAAAAAATCTTAGAAGAAGATTTTATGGGAAATGTATATCATTTGCCGGTATATATTGATGTGAAAAAGCTTCATCAGGGAAAGAACTGGGGAGAGATTATCTTAACTTCTCCTTATGAGACTAAGAAAGTTCCGGTTCTGGTTTCTCAGAATCAGCACCATAGAATGCGTCCGGCAATTGAAAAGAGAAGAAATGCGAAATGGTTAAATGCCAGATTGACTAATACATATATTTCCTTTAGAAGTAAAAAAATGGCAGCTCTCCGTTTTAAAAAAGAGAGTGAAGAGATTCTGGATGCGTTACAAAAAAGTGATGAACGCAACCCTTTGAATAAACTGTACGGGGCGCATTTATATATTACGCAGGAAAAATATCATGAGGCAAAATGGCTTTTGGACAGGGCATATAAGAATATCAGTGAAGAAAAAGAGCCGATTGTTTATGCGTATTATTTGTATTTGACCACTTTGATTACAGAAGATAAGGCATATGTACTCAAGGTGAAGGAAAAAATAGAAGAATTATATTACAATTATGATGGTGTCTGGCAGATTGCGTGGCTCTGGATGTATTTGTCCAAAGAGCTTCATGGAAATGCACAGAAAAAATGGGACTTTTTAAAGGAAGTTTTCATGAAAGGCTGTACCAGCCCGGTCATGTATATGGAGGCTGTTTTATTATTAAACTATCAGCCGACTTTGTTAATGGAACTGGGGGAAGCGGAGTTAAGAATTCTTGAGTTTGGTCAGAAAAAGGGCATGCTTTCCGAGCAGGTAGTGGGAATTGTACAGTATCTTTCTTTGAAGGAGAAGGATTTTACCAAGGCGGTATATCAATTATTGACAGCCATTGCAAGAGAGAATGAGAATCCGGAACTTTTGCAGGCTATCTGTAGTTTATTGATCAAAGGAAACAAGAGCGGAAAACAGTATTTTATCTGGTATGAAAAAGCGATACTGGCAGAAATCAAAATTACCAGATTGTATGAATACTATATGATGTCTCTGGATCAGGAAAAGGGAATGGATATTCCACGAAGGGTCTTAATGTATTTTTCCTATCAGACAGATATGAATGCGGATTATGCGGCATATCTTTACCGTTATGTATATGAAAACAGAGATCAGCTGGAAGATTTATATTTTGCCTATGCACCTGGAATGGAACGATTCCTTCTGAAAAAATTATACAGCGGTAAGATCAGTCAGGATTTAGGATACTTATATGAACAGGTCCTGCTTCCCAAAATGATGACTGAGGATAATGCCAAAGCACTGACAAAAGTGATGTTTACCCATCTGGTCTATGAAGAGGCTAAGACGGGGGATAAAATTATTGTAATTCATCCGCAGATGAATCATGAGGAAAGTTATTCCTATACGCAAAAAAGAGCGGAAATCCAGCTTTATGGTAGTGGATATACTATTTATAGACAAGATAGGGACGGGAATCGTTTTTTATGGAAAGAAGAGCAGATTCCGCTTGCATTTATGAATATTGAAAAAACAGCCCAATACATCCGCGCCTGGGTACAGGAGGATATGGGACTTGCACTATATCTTTGTGATGGCGGTGGAGACTGGCATAATATCACGCAGGAAAAAGAACCACATTTTAAATTTTTAAGTGAATGTGACAAAATTAAAATAGAGAAACGATTGGAGATCAGAAGCCGATTATTAGAGTTTTACTATGATGCAGATATGATGGAAAAACTGGATGCCTGTCTGGAAGACTACATTCCGGGATCTGTATCGGTAGAGAAACGTAAGGATTTGATTCATTATCTTGTGATTCGTGGATTTTATGAAAAAGCCTATGAATTTATTAAGATATATGGACCGGAAACGATAGATCCGAAGGATTTGGTTCGTATCACCTCTCACATGTTGGAAATGGGACTGGGAGAGAAAGAAATTTTGCTTTGGTATATATATACTGCTTTTGACAAAGGAAAATATAATGTCAGTATGTTACAATATCTGAGCAGTAATTATAAAGGCAGCAGTAAGAATATGCGAAATATTTTTAAGGCAGCCAGTAATTTTGAGTTAGAGACCTTTGATTTATGTGAGCGTTTGTTGATGCAGATTTTATCAACCAAAGCATATATTGGGGATGAGACAGAAGTCTTTAAAGCATATGTGGCAGGGGGACCCAATACCAATGTGGAAGCAGCTTTCCTGACGTATCGTTCTGTGGAATATATGAGGGATGACAGAGTAATTGGTCCGTATCTGATTTTGGATATTGGACGAGTTTATCGAAGAGGATACAAGCTACCGTTAGTGACACATCTGGCATATCTTCGTTATTTTGCGGAAAATGAAGAAGAAAGACCAAATGCAGATGAAAAAATATTGCAGGAATTTTTACAGGAAATTGTCATAGAAAAAGAATTGATGGTTCCTTTTATACAAAAATATGCCAATATGCCGGGAATGGAATCTTTGGCAGATAAGACTTTTGTTTCCTATAAGACTGAACCCAAAACCAGAGTGGTAATTCATTATTTGAAAAACTACGAAGCAGAAGAAAGAGTTGGATACAGCCGGGAGGAAATGAAGGAAGTCTATTTCGGGGTATATGTAAAAGATTTCGTATTATTTTATGGAGAAGAATTACAGTATTACATTACGGAAGAACAGGAAAATCAGGAGCAGCTGACACAAAGCGGCATCCTTCAAAAAGATGAGAACAGAGAATTCAGTAAGGAGAGTCGATACCAGATGATCAATGAGATGGCTATCGGTGAGACTTTACAGGATTACGATACGGTAAGTCAGATTCTGGAAGAATATTGGCGTACCGAATTTGTAGTGGATAAGGTTTTTCATTTTTAGAAAAAAGTAACAGGAGACGGAGTACATGCTATTTGGCAAAGACAGTTTTCGTAAAAAGAATATAGGAAAATATATCATCGGGTATGAGCTTGGAAAAGAGCATGTACAAATCAGTTACCTGAGAATTGGTGATAAAGAGCCGGAGACGCTATCCACGATTGCCGGTCAGGAGCAGTATAATATTCCGTTTGCATTGTACAAACAGGAAGATAAGAAGCTGTGGTACATAGGGAAGGAAGCAATAGCCAAGCAACAAGAATTGGGAGGAATTCTGTTAACAGATTTGCTGGAGAATGCTTATAAGCAGGAGATGACGGAAGTGAATCTGGAAACTTATGATTCCAGTGCTTTACTAGCGTTGTTCGTAAAAAGAAGTTTCACCTACCTTTCTTTTATTACGTCACCCCAAAGGATTGCAGCTATTATGTTCACGGTGGAAAATCTGGATCAGAAGACAGTTGGAATATTGCGTCAGATGGTGGAGTATCTTCAGATGCCTCAGATTCTGATTCAATTTATGGGAAAAGAAGAAAGCTTTTTTTACTATAATTTGCATACCGATGTGTCTTTATGGACCAATCAGGTATATTTGTATGAGATACAGGAGAATCGGCTGAAAAGTTATAATTTGTCCCTGAATCGTCAGACCAAACCGGTAGTGACCTTAATTGAAAAGAAAGAATATAAAGAATTTCCTGTTTTTGATAAAGGACCTAGGACCGAAGAGGAAAAAGCTTTTTTAGATCAGATTTTTCTGGAATGTATTATGGGAGATATGGAATCCAAAATTGTCTCTACCGTATATTTGATTGGAGACGGTTTTGAGGGAGAATGGTATCGGAAGTCGGTTCGTTACTTGTGTACCAAGAGAAGAGTTTTTTTAGGAAATAATTTGTACAGTAAAGGGGCTTGTTATGCCCTGTTGGATAAAATGGAACCTACAGAGTTGTCGGCTTCTTATGTGTATCTGGGAACAGATAAATTGAAAGCCAATGTGGGAATGGAAATTCTGCGTCAGGGAGCACCCTCCTATCTGGCAATTCTGGACGGAGGCAGCAGCTGGTATGACAGCAGAAAAGAGTGGGATATGATTCTGGAGAATGATAACCGTTTGGTATTTAGAATTACTCCATTGAATGGGAAAAATGCGACGCAGACAGAGATCGTATTACATGGACTACAGACAAATAAAAGTCCATTGTGCCGAATTCATGCGGAGAGCTATATGGAAACTCCCACCAAGATGAAGTTGAAAATCTGGGAAAAAGGATTTGGCGAATTTTATCCATCTTTAGGACAGTATTGGGAAGAAATAATTGAGTTATAGGAGATGTAATGAGCATTAAATTATGTATTGGTGAATATGCGCGTGAAGGATATGAGCCGGAACATATGGGAATTAAAGTATATTCTTTGGAAGAACTTGTGTTTTTTATTAGAGAAAATGCCTTCCTTTTGGATGATGGATTTATGGATGAGTCTTTGGGAGAGTGGCTGGCTGTTGAATGTAAATTGCAGGAACTGGGAGAAGAACTAAGAAAAGCAACACGTAAAAGAATTACATTAAAGTCATATGTGGGTATTATCCTGGAATATGCCGGTTTTTATTCCAAAGAGATCAATGATGAAATAGAAAATATTTTAGCCCAAAACAGCAGTCTTTCTATTTATGAAAAGAAAAAGACAAAAGCGGATGCTTTAGTGCAGAAAGGACACTTTGGCAAGGCGGGAAAAGAATATGCCAAACTGTTGCAGATGCTTCCGGAGGACATGACGATTTTAAAAGGAGAAATTTATCATGGTTGCGGTGTATGTCTGGCAAAGATGTTCTATTTTAACCTGGCAGGAGAGTATTTTTTAAAAGCCCATACCCTGACGGGAAAAATTTCCAGTTACCATCAGTATCTTTGGACAAAACGTTTGTCCATGTCGGAAATGGAATATATAGAGTTTTTAAGAGAACATGAAGAAGCGTATGAAGATTCTGTGGAGATGGAAGATTATCTGGAAGAATTAAGTGCCCAGTGGGAACACAGTCATAGCGGAATGTTGATGGCGGGAATTCAAAAAGAGAAGGAATTTTGCAGAATTGCAGAATACCAGAATAAATTGAAAGAACGGGTAGATTATCTGAAAGATGCCTACAGAGAAATGATCAATTAGAGGAGAAAGACAATGAAGTGGTGGGACAAAATTATTGAGCACTTCAATCGAGGATATGAAGAAGAGGATCTGGAACTGGAATGGGAAGGTTCCTCTATAGAGAATTGGGATTGGGACACCTTAGTTAAAGACCGAAACTTATTGAAAATGAAAGACGGATTTGAACGTCAGAAATATATAAGAAGCTGTGTGGAGCAAATGCGTAGTGCTTCCGATGAGTTGGAACGTGTATCAGAGGAATACAATACGGTAACTGCGTATTTGAAAGATATTGAGGAAATTGAAGCACTTCCTTCAAGCGAAGCACAGTATGTAAAGGATAGTGCTAAGAAGATTGTGGCTTATGAGAAAGCGACTAAAGAATACCGGGAGAAGAAGGGAAGACTTACAGAATCGCAGTTC
Organism: uncultured Lachnospiraceae bacterium; assembly: GCA_964605105.1. Lineage (GTDB taxonomy): Bacteria > Bacillota > Clostridia > Lachnospirales > Lachnospiraceae > SFDP01. The sequence continues at coordinate 10,882 of CAZSBV010000010.1, forward strand.
CTTCACATGGAAAAGTTTGAAAGTGTTATGCCAAAACCTTATAAGGACATCAAGGCAGCAGAGGATTATCGTGCTTTAATTAAAGGCGATCTTTCAAAACTGGAAGGAGAAAAGCATGCCTATCAGTATCGCAGAGCCGAATTGTATCGTGATATTGCCAATATTAAAGGTATGGTAATGATTTGTGCCATGGCATTTGCAGTGTGCCTTTTCATGCTTCTTATCCTACAGTATGGATTTGAGATGGATGCTCAGCTGGGTTACATATTGACCATAGGAGTGGGAGCTACCGTATTGACTGTTTTATATGTAAAGTATCTGGACTATACAAAACAGTTGGAAAGAACGGAAAAAGGAATTAATAAAATTATTTTGTTAAAAAATACGGTTAATATCCGATATGTAAATAACAAAAACCTGTTGGATTATTTATATCTGAAATATAAGGTAGAGAGTGGAAAAGAGCTTCTTACCATGTGGGAAAAATACCAGCAGGAAAAAGATGAACGAAGCAGAGATATTGAAAATAGAGAAGAGTTGGAGTATCATAAACGAGCTTTAATTAATACTTTAAGAAAATATCAGCTCCATGATCCGGATATCTGGATTCATCAGACGGCAGCGTTGTTAGATCCAAAAGAAATGGTAGAAATCCGTCATGGTCTGGTAGACCGCAGACAAAAACTGCGTACTCAGATGGAATATAATAAGCGCCTGGCAACAGAAGCTCAGAAGGAAATCAAGAATACTATGGAAGAATATCCACAATATAGAGAAGAGATTCTGGATATGGTGGAACGCTACGAGAAGGAATCACAATAAAAGAGTGACAGTTGTTGGAAGTACGATTATATATTCCTACCTGCAAGCGGTAGGTGTAATCTATTCTCATGAAGCAGGCTGTTTTCTTGAAAAGAGATAAAAAGAGCTGGCGCCATATTGGCGCCAGCTTTACTTATTCGACATCCTCAATCGACTGATTTGCTGATTCAAGCAGTGAAGAGGATAACTGACTAATGATAATATTATCGTCAATAATTTTATTGATGTTGTGTTTGTAAACATCAATGGAATCTGTGATGGCTGTAACGGAAGCCTGATTTTCTTCGGAAGAAGATGCCATATCTGAAATCTTATCTCTTAACTCTACAAAACTATGATCCATCTGATGGATGTTGTCGTTCTGGTCCTCAATGTTACGGTATAAGGATTTAAACTGGGAGGTAAGATTTTTAAAGCTATCCTGAAATTCATTTAAGGAGTTGATGGAATTATCAACTGCTGAACGACTTACAGATAGCTGTTCAGACGATGTCTGAATCAGTTTTTCCATAGCAGCTACTAACGATGCAATCTGGGAAGAACACTGGTTACTATCTTCTGCTAAGTCCTGAACCTTGGAGGCAACAACTGCAAAACCTGCACCCATTTGTCCGGCACGGGCTGCTTCAATAGAAGCGTTCAGGGCTAAGGTATTGGTGCTGTTTGCGATTTTATTTAACTGCTGCGTAAACTGTACGATTTCGTTGATTTCATTCTGTAAGGTGGTAAATACTTCTTCGGTAGCGCTTAAGGTCTGTCTTAATGTTACCATTTCAGAACTCATTTCTTTCATGTTTTTCTTACTGTCAGCAAGAGAGTCTTCTACTTTTTTTACTTCTGTATTTAAAGAAGTAACATGTTCCTGAGTCGTAAGCATTTTTTCCTGCATATCATCAAAAGTCTGGGATACATCTACCGTTCCCTGAGTAATGCTGGAGGAACCGTCACGTAAATCATCAATACTGCTTTCCAGACGTTCATTGGCTTGTTCCAATTTAGAAATGCGTTCCAGAGAATGTTCACAGTTTTCCTGTAATTTTTCTCCGGCATCTTTTAATTCGGATAAAAGCTTTTCTGCATCTTTGGCACGGCTTTCGCCAATTCGTATGTAAGCACGTCCACGGTTGATTACCATGTAGAAACAAAAAGCACAGATGGTCAGGATGACCACACACATCATATATTGGGAGAATGGGTCAGCTTTCTCCGGATGAATGAAGTAAGCAGCAATTAATAATACGTCAATTAAAGCAGCCTGAATCAAGGTGTATTTAGGGACAAGGTATAAACCTGACAAAGCAATAACAGCCAGATAAAGAGGGAAGTCATCGCTATAGTAGTTACCACTGTTCAGGGAGATACAAAATACCAAAAGAACAATGCTTAGGCATAATACTAACTGCTGTACCTTTTGGCTTACTTTTCCCTTTTTCATAAAGAACATAGCGGCGGAAAAAATCACTAAGCAGACACCGATCACGATGGCACCGGACCAGGCTTTACCAATAAGGTTTTTTACAAAGAAGAGACTGGCCACTAAGAAGACGGCAGTCATCATGCTTTTAAATATTTTTTCTTCCGACATGGGTTTCTTGATTGTATCCTGTTTCTTATTCATCGATATAATTCCTCCTAAGGTATATCTGAAAGTATAATTACTTTTATCATAATCCCATAGAGAAAAGAAAGCAATGAAAAAGTTCGAAAATAGGGGAAAATATCACCAATATCACCTAATAAATGTTTGTAAAAAGGAGCAAGGAAAAATATAAGACACAGGTAGCGGAAGTAGCAAACGGAAAGATTCTGATAGAAAAATCTGCAGAAGCAGAAAACTATTTTAAGGATAATAAAAAGAAGAAATATGAAGTTCAGATTACCGTAAACAATGCTCTGTATACATGGCAGAATGTAGAAGTTGTTAAGGTAAATGGAAATGCATGTTATCAGCTTCAGGCAGAAGGTAATCCAAAAGTTGCCAATCGAAGAATATATAGGAGTTCTTTTTTACGTTTTTATTTGGTATAATGAAAACAATGAGTGAAAGAAAAACAGAAGAACCAGATATATGAAGTGTATACAAAGGTATGTGTGAAAATCAGATTTGAGTGAGGAATGACAGATGAAGACTTTGGATAGAACTCAGTTGAAATTAATAGCCATTTGTGCCATGGTAATTGACCACGTGGCATGGGGATTTGTGGAATTTATGACTCCATTGGGGCAGGTCATGCATGTATTGGGAAGGTTTACGTTACCAATTATGTGTTTTTTTGTTGCAGAGGGTTTCCGTAAGACCTCCAGTGTAAAAGGATACATAAAGCGTATGGCATGTTTTGCTGTGGTAGCGATGATACCATTTTACCTGTTCTTTGGGGATATGTATGAATATCGGCAGAATATTATTTTTGATTTGCTTCTGGGACTTCTGATGTTGGCGGTGCTGGAGCATGAAAAGCTAAAAAAATGGCAGAAAGTAATTTGCGCAGCAGTTATTTTTTATATTTCCGCAGTAATCGGCGGCTGGGTCATTATGCCGATCCTTTATATTCTGGTATTTTATTATGTAAAGGATTTCAAAAAGCAGACAGCCTGGTTCTGTGGACTTACCATACTTTTGCAGGTATTTTTAATCGCAGCGGTAGAATTGAACCGGATACTGCATTTTTCAAAGTATGACTGGCCGTGGTATGACAAATTATATTTCCTTGGCTTTATGCTGCCTTTATTTTTATTGAAGAGATACAATGGGGAAAAAGGAAAAAAGGTGTTAGGAAAATATTTCTTTTACCTTTTCTATCCGGCACATTTTCTGGTGCTGGCTGCCATAAAAGCCATAGTAAACGGTTGTACGATATATGAAATTTATGTGGCACTTCATATCATTGCTGTGGTACTCTGCCTTGGAGTTTTACTTCTGGTGCTTTGGGCAAAGCCTTCCAGAGGGCAGAGCGGAACCTTATTGTTGTCATTATCCGGCTGTATTTATACTTTTGGATTTCTGGTGGAAATTACTTCCGGAAATATAGGCGGTTTTTATGCGGCGACTCTGATGCAGTATTTTGGTGAATGTCTTTTGATGGTGGGCTTTACTATGTTTGTGGGGGAAA
>CAZSBV010000010.1:14913-18565 GCA_964605105.1 uncultured Lachnospiraceae bacterium
CAGTATTTTGGTGAATGTCTTTTGATGGTGGGCTTTACTATGTTTGTGGGGGAAATGTGCCGTAGAAGTATTCCTTCTTTTATCTATGCATTGGAATGGGTGTGTGGAATCGTGGTTATGGCCATGCTTCTTACGACCAGAGAAAATAAGATTTTTTATACCTATATAGGGATCGATGAAACAGGACCGTTTCCGAGACAGGTTTTAGAGTATGGCTGGGGATTTTATTTCTTTGTAGCTTATATGGTGGCGGTATGTGTCGGCTGTATATCTATGTGTATTGTAGGAATTGTGAAATCCGGGGGCATAGAAAGAAAGAGAATGTTATGTACGGTAATAGCTGTTTTATGTCCATGGCTTCCCAATCTTATTAGAAGTACAGGAATTACCGGAGGCTATGAAATTCCTTGTTTTGGAATTCTGGGTGCGATGGTTCTGGTAGGAATGGCTTTGACGAAATATGGCTATTTTGATTCTATTGCTCTGGCAGGGGAAAATGCCCTGAGTCATGGTCAGGAAGGAATCATGGTAGTGGATAACCGCCGTATCATTACCTATTTCAACAAACGAATGGAAGAACTGTTCGAAAATCTGAGATTGAAACAGAATATTTATAAGAATCCTACTCTGGCTGATATTTATGAAGGTAAAATTAAGAATCTGGAAATGCAGGGCAGAATCTATGAAATGCGAGTGGAGCCATTAAAAGAAGGCGGTCATATTCAGGGACATATGATCTGGGTACTGGATGTTACCGAACATCATCAGATGTTACTGAATGTGGAAAAGAAAAATGAACAGTTGGAGGCAGCAAAGGCTTTCGCGGAAGAAGCAAGACGGGATGCCATTGCAGCAGATGAAGCAAAAGGAAGATTTCTGGCGTATATGTCTCACGAAATCCGTACTCCAATCAATGCGGTGCTTGGTATGGATACCATGATTTTAAGAGAGACAGCAGAGGCAAAGATAAAAGAATATGCTCTGGATATCCAGAATGCAGGAAAGAGTTTGCTGTCATTGATCAATGATATTCTGGACTTTTCCAAAATTGAGTCAGGAAAACTGGAGATTATTCATGTCGAGTATGATTTCAGCAGCCTGATTCATGATATTTCCAATATGCTTCAGGCAAAAGCAGAGAAAAAAAAGCTAAAACTGAATATTTATGTGGATGAAAATCTTCCGTCCAGATTATGGGGAGATGATGTACGTATTCGTCAGGTTCTGGTAAATTTATTAAACAATGCGGTCAAGTATACTCAGGAAGGAAGCGTTACCTTAAGAGTTGAAGGAAACATAGAAGGGGATAAGGCAGTTTTAGATTTTTCGGTAGAGGATACCGGAATTGGAATCAAAGAAGAAGATATTGCCAAATTATTTGAAGAATTTCAGAGAATTGAAGAAAAGAGAAACCGTAATGTAGAAGGAACAGGTCTTGGGATGAATATCACATCCCGGCTTCTGGGGCTCATGGGAAGCGAGATTCAGGTAGAAAGTGTTTATGGAAAAGGTTCTAAATTTTATTTTTCTTTGGAACAGCAGATTATAGATGCTACTCCGGTTGGCAACTTGGAAGAACGTATCCGAAAGCAGTCTACAGAGTATGAATATATGGCAACCTTTGTGGCACCGGATGCTCATATACTTGTGGTGGACGATAATATTGTCAATTTAAAAGTATTTGTCAGTCTGTTAAAACAGACAAGAGTGAACGTGGATGTGGCAGACAGTGGAAAAGCCGGCCTTAAGAGAATCATTGAAAAACATTATGATTTGATTTTCTTAGATCACATGATGCCGGAAATGGATGGAATCGAAGTATTGCATAGAATGAAAGAAATGGAGGTCCATAAAAATATGGATACTCCGGTTGTAGCTTTGACAGCGAATGCCATTACGGGAGCTAAGGAAATGTATCTAAGAGAAGGCTTTGATGCATTTTTATCGAAACCAATCAATCCGGAAAAACTGGAGCAGCTAATTTTAAATCTGCTGCCAAAGGAATTACAGAAGTTTGAAGTACAAACGGAAAGAGCAGAGCTTGAGACTCGTACACAGTTGATTGTAGGTAATGAGGTAAATGAAGTTGAAAAAGGGAGAAGGAAGGATAGTACTTCTATGAGTTTGGGCGAAGAAGGCGAACTTCCCATGATTGACGGAATCGATTGGAGTTATGGATTAATGCATCTGCCGGATAAAGAGCTTCTGTTAGAAACGGTGAAAGATTTTTATAAAGCAATTCCGGTAGAGGCGAAGAGTCTGGAACAGTTCTATGCAGGAATTATGGTTGAAACTGCAAAGCAAGAATGGAATAGTGAGGAAAATGAGACCGGACATCAAGGACAGTTGTCTCAACAAGTAGTTCAGAGTTTGCAGCAATATAGGATCAAAGTCCACGGAATGAAGAGCTCAGCCAACATGATTGGAGCCATAGTCCTTGGAGGAATGGCAAAAGTCCTTGAGAATGCAGCCAAGGATGCCGATATAGAAATTATAGAAAGGCTTCATCCTATTTTTATCCGGGAATGGTCAGGTTATGAAGAGAAGCTGGAGGAATGTGTTCCAAAGAAGGAAACGGTTTCGGAGGAAGTTAAGGGTATCGAAGATTATACGGTGATACTTGCTTATCTGGAAATGTTACGACAGGCACTGGATGAATTGGACATTGATGAGATGGACAGAATTATGGAATTGTTGGAAACGTTCAGCTATCCTGAAGATATACAGGCAGGAATGGAACGGTTAAGTGCACTGGTAGTCAATATGGACAGTGATCAGGCATTTATAGAAATAGAGGAATTAGTAAAGCAAATAAAAAGCAATGAGGAATGGAGAAGCGAGGAATGAAAAGAGTACTTTTAATTGGGGAATTGAATCAGACGGTCAGCACAGTAAATAATTATTTACAGACAAAATTTCAGACACAGATGTGCGTGGACTCTCTGGAAATGGTAAAGGGGATGATCAAAGTATACGAGCCGGAAATGGCAGTGGTATGTCTGGTGGGTGTAGGAGAATTAGACCATAAAATTCTTGATTTTTTTGAAAACAGAAGACGTAATGTGCCGGTTCTTTTAATTGGAACACCGGAAGAATGTAAATATTTCCAGAAATACTATGACAGTGAACAGTTTGATTTTATTACCAGACCAACAACCTTATCTGAATTAATGGAAAAATGTTCTTCTATTTTAAAATTGGAAGAAGAACCAGGTGAGGCAGCACCGGGAGCAGAAGAAACAGAGGAAAAGAAACGGATTCTTGTAGTGGATGACAGTGGTATTTTGCTCCGTAGCGTGAAAACGATGTTGGCAGATCAGTATGAAGTTGCGGTTGCCACAGACGGAAAGAAAGCAATTGAAAGAGCCAAAAGAAGAAGACCGGATTTAATTTTATTAGATTATGAAATGCCGGTAATGGATGGCAAGGAAACTTTGGAAGAACTTCGAAAAGATGAAGAATTAAAAGATATTCCGGTAGTATTCCTGACCAGTGTGGCAGACAGAGAAAGTATCGCGCCGGTATTAAAACTGAAACCGGAAGGGTATTTGTTAAAACCGATCGATCAGAAGAGAATGTTCGAGACAATTGAGAGTGTGCTGGCGGATGGAGAGTAATTGTTTAAAACACATCTGAAGATAGTAGTTTGTTT
>CAZSBV010000010.1:18665-20611 GCA_964605105.1 uncultured Lachnospiraceae bacterium
CCCATGGAAGTTTTTACGAAGACCTTATATACTATTATTGATGGAAAAATTGTGTATGAATATAAAGCGGAAAGCTGTGGGTAAGGATGATATGTGAAGGTGGATTTTCATATTATAGTTACAGTATTAGATGGAATGAGAAGAATTTGAAAGTGACAGAAATGCTATAATATAGAACATATGAATAGATGAGAGGAAGGTATTACAAATGATAGAAGAAAAGATGGAATATTCCGGGAACAAAAAGGAAATGTACGAAGAAGTGGCAATGCAGTTAGGCGGTCTGTTTGACGACTGTCCTCATGTGATTGCAAATTTAGCCAATGCTTCTGCGGTCTTGAATCAGGCAATGGAAAACATTAATTGGGTAGGATTCTATCTTATGGAAGGAGAGCAATTGGTCCTTGGTCCTTTTCAGGGGAAAGCAGCTTGCGTAGAGATCAAGATTGGGAAAGGTGTCTGTGGAACAGCGGTAGAACGGGACGAAGTCATGCTGGTAAAGGATGTGCATGCTTTTCCGGGACATATAGCCTGTGACGGGGCATCCCGCTCTGAGATAGTTTTACCGGTTCATGCAAATGGTAAGATTATTGGCGTTCTGGATATAGACAGTCCGATCCTTGCCAGATTTGATGAGGAGGATCAGGCCGGATTGGAAAAGGTAGTGGAAGTGATTGAGGGGATGTTGCGTAAAGTAGTAGCTCAGAACATATAGATGGTTCTTTGAGAGAAATTTATTCGTAAACAGAGGCGTATTACAGTGAAATAAATGTCTTCGGCAAGAGTTTGCCGGAGACATTTATTAGAGTATGTTTCAGGTATTAAAAATTAGAGAGAAACCTCTTTACGAAGTTTTTCATGTACAATTTTATTTCCAGCCAGAATATCTGAAGGTTTAGAAATATCAATGGGTTGTCCCTGATAATCGGTAATGATACCGCCTGCTTCTTCGATGATAACCATGGCAGCGGCATAATCCCATGGTTTCAGATTTCGTTCCAAATAAATATCGACACGACCGGCTGCAACATATGCCAGTTCAATTGCTGCGGAACCAATGCGGCGGATATCTTCACATACGAAGAAAATCTGCTTCAGGGTATCGCAGTTTTTTTCGCCCAAAGTTGCCTTGTCATAAGGGCTGGTGCCAAAAGAAACTAAACTGCGGGAGAGTTCGGTGGTGCTGCTTACGCGGAGCAGCGTAGGATTTTTACTCCAAATGGTAGTGGTAGCAGCATTTCCGTTTAAGGCAGAATCCGGTATTGGAGAAAAGTTTTGTCCGACATAGGCACCTTCTCCTTTTTTGGCATAAAAGAATTCTTTGGTAGAGTAGTGATAAATAACACCAAAGACCACCTGCTTGTCAACAGCCAGTGCTAAAGACATACTGCTGTTATGAAAATCATGAATCAAATTGGAAGTTCCATCTACCGGATCCAGAATCCAAAGCGGACATGAAAAATCAATATTGCTGTTGTCGCCTTCTTCTCCCATGAACTGGATTTCAGGGTAAAGTGCGGATAAGCGTTCTTTCATGGCTTTTTCAATGTTGGTGTCTACTTCCGTTACAAAGTTGGAATCCCCTTTTACCGTGATGTGTTGAGAATCCTCACGGGTCAGGTATTTGTCAGCTACTTCCCGAATAATTGGGAGGATGGTTTCTATGGAAATGGAATTTAAATCGAATGACATGGGAAAGTCTCCTTTAGTTTTTTGTTTTTAGGATACGACATTATGCAAGGGTGTGCAAGGTGAAGACTTGATTTTAATCTGCCCTTGTATCTTAAAATCAATCTATGGTTGTGTTATACTTAAAACAATATTATGATTTTGTATGAAATAATATGAAAAGGATAGATTTTTTTAGCTGTTTATGCTACTGATGGTGGTAGAATAGTGAGTATGAACAGAAAATTTTATTTTTGTTTATACCTAAACGAAGAGAA
>CAZSBV010000011.1:0-6839 GCA_964605105.1 uncultured Lachnospiraceae bacterium
GATATTCCTTGAATTCATTGGCCATCATCCACTGTTTGAATTCATCACGGGAATAAATGATAATCTTCTTAGGATTGTAATTTTTTAATACATATTTGGTAAAGCATTTTCCGAAGGAACCCGTTCCTCCTGTTACTAAAATTGTTTTATTATTTAACATAATGTCCTCTCATTCTAAAACTATTTTTCTATTTCTGTTTCATTCATCCTTGTCTCTACTAAACCGCGTTTTAATTTCCCGCAATACACAAAATCTTTTTTATTCTTTGTGCTTTTATTTTGTCAACAAAAATGAATCTTAATCTCTTGAATTATACCATACGCCCTTTGCGATTGCAAATACTCTAAATTACAATCCTTTTATTTTCTGATGCAAAAATCTAACTGTCTTAGGTGCAACCGTTAAAAGCGCCAGATAAACTTTGTTTTTCTTCGTCAAATACGGATTTCTCAAAGTATCTTTCAAATGCCCCCTCAAATATTTTTTCACCTGAACATAAAATTTATTTTCTGAATTCATCTGCATTACAGGTATATGTAGCATATAATCCAATCTCTGGAATAATCCGAATCTTATGCACACTTCTTTTAAATGGGGGTAGTGTTTATCCACGATTTCCTGTGCCACATCCGCATTTTCCACAATATCCATAAATACTCTGGAAAATTCATTTTTATCTTTCTTTCTGGTGTTACTGCCAATTCTATAGAAAACATGATAAAGCTGTTCCGGTAAAATATAGATTCCTTTTACCTCTTTTAGCATTTGAAGAAGCAAATAGAAATCTTCATTTAGCTTTCCGACCGGAAATCTCTTAGTCATAAACAAATCTTTTTTAATCAACTTAGTACAAAAAGAACAATCTCCCCGATGCATCAAAAGTTCTTTCATAAATTCATCACTTGTGCAAAGAAACGCATTTTCCGGTGGCGTACATACATCCGGCAGCTTATTTCCTTTATCATCAATTTCATCTCTGGAAACCTGTGCTATGGGAACATCAAATTCCAGAATCGCATTCATCAGTTCTTCATACATGGTCGGAGAAATAAAATCGTCACTGTCTACAAACCCAAGATATTCTCCGCATGCCTCTTCAATTCCCAGATTTCTGGCAGATGAGGAACCACCATTCTCTTTGTGAAATACTCGGATTCTATCATCCTTTTCCTTCAATTTATCACAAAGTGCACCAGTCCCATCTGTAGATCCATCATCCACCATGAGAATTTCAATGTTTTTATAGGTCTGGTTAATGCAGCTATCTACGCATTTTTCCAGACAATCCATTATATTGTATATAGGAATTATGATACTTATTAAAGGTTGTTTACTCACGACCTGCCTCCATCATATATTGATACATTTTCTTCGGTGCAATCACAGGTGCCACACTAAACGGACCTTCTGTGGCAGGTTCCACTTTTCCCTGTTTCCAGTTCTCATAAAAAACTAACAAACGTCTCGCAGCTTCCTCTGCATTCCACTGCGAGGCTATAGTTTCATAGGCAGCTATTCCCATTTCGGATGCCTCTACAGGATTGTCCAACAAGTATTTTACCTGTTCTTCCATATCCTCATAACTACCTTCTTTGTATACAAGACCGTTTTTCCTATGTTGAATCAGAAACGGAGCTGCTCCTACTTCTACATTTACCACTTCTGCGCAGCCACTGTTCATTCCTTCATTCACCACAGCTCCCCAGCCTTCTAAGTAATTACTGGTAAACAAATGAATATGACATTTTTCCATTACCTTCCGCACCTGTGTGGGCTTTAAAAATCCATAAAAAGTAATCTCCTGCAACAAACCTTTTCGTTTGGCACTTTGCTTCAGTTCACCTTCCAGTTCACCGCCGCCTACCATATGAAGGTGAAATCTATAACCTTGTTTCTTTAAATTTTCAGCAAGTTTAATGGCAAATTCCGGGTGTTTCAATGGAATAAATCTTCCTGCCCAGACAATCTGAATTTCTTCCTGATTCTTCTTTTCACCCCAAACATGCATCTTTGCAAGCTGTTCTTTGGTAAAAGACTTAAATTCTGGGAAGTATCCAAAGCGATACATTTTATCGGGATAAGCTTTTACAATCGAAAAGTCAGAAGGTACATAGGCTCCCGCACAAAGCAGATATACCGGATTTTTTCTATGACTGGTATGCTCTTTATATTTTCGAATCAGCCCTTTTGGGGAAATGGCTTTCCATTGTCCTTCACGGTACAATCTTTCGCTGATTCTTATAGTTAACTTATCACTGTTTAATCTATCAACAATTAAATCTTCCCGTTCCATCCAGCCAACCAGAAGAATATCACTTTCATCAATCAACTGTTTACATAACTCTAATTGTTTATCTAAAAACAGTACATAGGGAATTTTTTCTGCTTCCACTCCCCAGCCCATCTGAATACGTTCTTCTTCCATGGGTTCTGTTTGAATAAAATGATAATCATCCCCTAATTTCTCATATAAAGCATTAGAAAAGGGAATCTGATGATGGTTAATGTAGTTGGATATCATGGTGATCTTCATGGGAATTCACCTCCTGTTTTTCTATCTATACTTATACTTCATTTGTAACATACATGCCTCTATAGATGCTGTAATTTTATTTCGTACATCTTATTTTTCACTTATTACTCTATACATCTCCATAAGCCGTTTATAATTCTCATCTGCATCATGAGTCTTTCTTGCCCGTACTCTGGCATTTTCCGTAATTGTCGTAACCGTAGGATATGATTCCCAGGTTCGCATAATTGCTTCTGCCAATGCTTTGACATTGCCTTTTTCAAATAAAAGTCCCTCTTTTTCATGTTCCATCATACTTGGTATTCCTCCCGTGTAAGAAGCTACCACAGGTGTTCCAAGAAGCATGGCTTCTCCCACAGAGTTAGGCGAATTTTCCAAAGAAGAGGCACACACAAAAGTATGGCACTTCAAATACTGCTGCTTCATCTCTTCCGCCGACAATTTGCCTAAAAATACAATTTTATCTTCCATACCTAAGTCTTTCACAAATTTACGAAGATATTTCCCATAAGCAGAAATCTTAATCTTATCTTTTAACGTCTTATAGCTGACCAAGCTGTTACCGGCTACCGCCACAGTTACATCCGGATATTTATCTTTAATATATTCCAATGCCTGTAATAAATAATGAAAACCCTTCAATGGATAATCTGCCTGACTAAAGAAAATACGGTGTTTTTCACAAGCACTATAGTTCCACTTTCCCTCATAAAATTCTCCACGCATAGTTTCATTCATAAAGAAATATCTGGCATTGGGATTCATTTTCTTTGCCGAAGCCTTATCAAAAGCTGTTCTTCCGGTCACATTTTGGCAGAGTTTCAAGACTTCCTTTTCCCGTTCTCCGCGGATAAAAAATTTCTCCTGCTGTCTCTTCAAACTGTCTTTTTTCAACCAATCACGAAAAGAAACCTGATTTTGTACTTGCAAAGGCAGATCTGCCATATATTCTCTGGCACATTCACTGATCACTCCCTGTAGACCGACTAAAGTTCTATCCGGCTTGTTAAAAGCCTTTGCCGCTGCCAGGGAATGTCCGTATTCTGTTCCGAAAATGTGAAGCACTTCCGGCTGAAAATCATGGAAAATTTCCCCAAATCTTTTTTCCAATATTTCCCCACCATAATTTTCAGGATGAACCGTATCCTCTACAAATCCGTAACAAGTAATCTTTTTATTATTTTTAATTGTCACTTCTGCTTTCATTTCCTCAATAACACCTGTTACCGGATAGGAAATCGCCAATTCCACATCTTCCTTTTCTTTCGCAAGACGCATTAAAATCCCGGAAATCCAGCCTTCTTTTACGCTACATTCTTGTCCAAGATACTGCCCGATTATCGGTGGCATAATGTTACAAACCCAAAGAACTCTCATTGTCATCCCCTTTTAAAGTTAATTTTCAAACACTATTATTCCAAACGGCAAATTATTGCTTTGTTAAATCGTATTTTAATTTCACTATTTCTAGTATTATATATATTGTCTACATTTTCCATCGAACTCATCTTCTCAGCAACTTATATATCCCACTCTTAACACCGTTATAAACTCCCGACAATGCCGGATTCTCTGCAATCCAGGTCCTTACCGGTGCAAGGGTCAGCCACATAATCATTTGATATTTGAACACTTTGCCTTTCCCAAGATATTTTCTTGTAATCTCTTTATGCTCCATGGCTGATTGCTTCCGATTTTCCTTCGTCTCTGAAAAACCACCGCCCTCATAGGAAGCTATCATAATAGGCATAGAAATCCCTTTTGCTTTTATTTCATAAATACTATATAAAAAATGCTCATAATCTGCCCGGACTTTGTATTTTAAATCATAGGCTCTCTTTTCAAACAATCTGTAATCATAAAAACATACCTGATGGCATGGTACATTTCGATAACAAGTAAAATCATTGATCTGTGGAGCAGAGTATACAATCGCCTTCTGTATCTGATTATATTGATTGCCATAATAAATAGCAGGGGCTATTTTTACCACTTCCACAGCAAACTCATTTACCAATTCTTCACTGACTCCCGCCAAATTTTCACCCATTACAGCATGAATAGATTTCTTCCATTCGCGCTCTATAAATTCCGCCACTTCTTCCAGTACATTGTCAGAATAAAAGTAATCACCACAATTCAAGAACTGCACATATCTTCCATTTATATAAGACGCCGCCTGATTCATTCCGTCATAAATGCCTTTATCTTTCTTTTGTATAATCTTGATTTGACTTTTATCCTCAAAATATCCGCATTTTTGTAATTTCTCCAGATTTCCATCTGTTGAACCGCCATCCTTAAGAATTACCTCATAATTTTTATAAGTCTGACTTACAATGCTATTTAATGTTTTTTCCAGTCTTTCGCCGGGATTCAGGGCGACTACAACGATACTAAAAAATGGTCTCTGCATTTAAAAATTCCTTCTCATAGAATAACCAGGATTTGTAAGGTAATACACGCACTCCCGGTTGGTTAGCACTTCTTAAAAATAAAAGAAAATAAATCACACCTGCTATTATAACTAATGCAGTAAATATTTTCTTCTTTTTTTCATTCTTAATACTTCCCAGTATTGCAGGTATAAACAAAACATGGGAGGTCATGAGATAATATCCGATTCTTCCCACCAAGGGTAAAAAAGAACCACATAAATACAATAATATTGCCAGAAAATTCAGTTTAAAATAAAAGCGATTTTCCTTATTTTCTTTCCAGCTGTCCTGATAACAGATTACTGCCAATGCAAGAACTGCCACACATCGGAGTATGCTCATAAGATTTCCCGAAAGTCCGGTCTCTGTCTGCAGGAATATGGTATCTTTATAAGAAGGATACAATTCCAAGGCAATTTTCATGATCAGATCTTGAAATACTACCATTCCCACAGCACCTGCTGTCAGAACTGTCATATGCCATTTTTTCCACGTCATATTGGCAATCAGATAAATTGGAATTACTACCAATACAGATTTGTGAAAAAAGGCTGCTAATACAATCAATAATATAAACTTCCCATATTCCTTTCGGAAAATATATCGAAACGAATACAAAGTAATGGCAAGAACAAAATAATAACGTACCGTATTAAAAGTCCTGAAATAAATTCCCAGAGTCATAAAGAGGAAAAATGCCAAAGGGAAATCTTCCGTCTGCTCATACAATGCCTTTAAAAAGATCCAGATAGTCACAAAAGCAAAGACCCCGAATACCAGAAGATAGTTCTCTCCTCCGGACAGTTCACACAGTACCTTTACCACTGCATTGAATAAGGGTTCTGTTACTACGTACCCGCCCACATAAATTTCATGAATGGTATCTACATAAGTCTCATAATCATTTCCTACTTCCATACGAAGAGCCGAAAGTAAAAAAAGAATTGTAAAAATAGCAAGCAGACTAAGGGTGTTTAACCCCTGTCTGCGTGTAAATCCCCTTGTTTTATGAAGTTGTCCTGTGGTAAACATCGGCTGATTTTTTACCAGACAAGCCAATGCTATGGTAGTCACCGCTACCATTCCATACAAAACCATTCCCATTCCCGACTTCTCAACTTTTTCTATCTATTTTCATCAATATCAAACATTATTGTCCGCTACAGACTTTACTCCGCAGCTTCCTTCATTCCGGCACACATCAACTCATAAGCTTTCTTTACCGGAATCTCCTGACACATAACTTGCTGGTGTGCCAATAAAAAGCGAATTGCCATAAGTTTCCTTAGTTTTCCATACAAATAGTAATATAATACCCCTCTGTCAAAGAAGAATTTCTCGGTATATCCATGGAACCAGGTAGAAGGACGAGGCACTTCTTTTCCAATTTCCATAGGGAGAGCATACACTTTTAGTCCCTTTTTCAGACATTCTAAAAGGAACAAACTGTCTTCCCCATTACTATATTTCGCACCACCGCCAAATAAAAGAGAAAAAGTAATGTTGGCTTTATGCAATTTCTCCCTGCGGATAGCAAAGCTATAGGTCGGATATCTGCCACTATTATAAAAACGAACTCTATGCTCACTTTCAATATGATATGTGGCTCTGTCTGCTTCTACATCCATGTTAAATAAAAGCATGTCCGCCTCCGGGCGCTCTTCAAATGCTTTTAATATTTTGTCAGCATATCCATCATGATATACAATATCTTCGTCCGAAAACAAAATAATATCCGCTTTGGCACGAAGAAGAGCATTATTTCTGGACAGACCTACCCCTTTTTCAGCAAAACTATATGCTCTTATCTTATTTCCGCTATATTCATATTCTAAATAACTATTTTCATCACACTGATTAATGATGA
>CAZSBV010000011.1:6939-19420 GCA_964605105.1 uncultured Lachnospiraceae bacterium
TTTCCGCTATATTCATATTCTAAATAACTATTTTCATCACACTGATTAATGATGATAGCATCAGACTGTAAATTCATTTTTTCAGCCTGTGCTGCTACATCCTGTTTCACCGAGGAAACTAATGTTTCTAAGGTCATGTTCCTATCCTTTTCTTCACTTAAACACATTTATTGTATCTCAACTCAAATTCCCGATTGCAATTAGCCTATAACAAATTTTTACTAACTCTTTGCTTTCCGCATCCTGTCAACAGCATAATAAGCCTTCACAAACTTATCATCCGCCTCTGTAATCACAAGCCCCTTCACTTTTACATTCTGAAGTTCCAATTGTCTCAACACCCTCTCGATTTGACGGCAGTTATTCCGCCCCCAAAGAATGTTTACCAACAAATTTTCTACATTTCTAAGACGCTGATAGTCATCTGCGGTAGGAACCACTTCCCCGTTCCATGTTTCCACTTCTGTTTCCCCAAAAGCAAACCTAAGATTATCGCCTAATATCTGCTTTTGCAATTCGTCATTTTGTCTTGTCACCATTCCATATACCGGAAGACCAAATCTTTCCTCTGCATCTCGTTCCACATACACAGCATCTTCCAATACATAATAGAACAGCAGTCCAAAAACCACCAGAACAACCACTATCAACGCCCCCAAAAAGGCGGCATTCATAGTCTTATTATTTTTCTCAAAAGGAACTGCCTCATCCTGACTCCATACTTCTACTTTGTCTAACAATTCCATTTCCTGTCCAAAATTCCATAAGGATTCCTGATATGCTTGCGCAATCAAATCCGCTTTTTCCTTAGTTTCTGCATTCACATGAACCGTCAGAATTCGGTAATCCCCCAACATTTCACCGGAAACGGCATCCTTCACCATCTCTTTGGTAATTTCACCCGGAAGCAAAGTCAGGGCATAATCCACAATGGGATCATCTCTTAAAATCCCATCCCAGGTATAAGCGTTATAATAATCCGGTCCTTCTCCAAAGAAGGAAATATAATAGTCTGCACTGGCTCGATACTCTGTCTCTCCATCAACAATCTCCGTGACCGTCTTATATGTGACAGCCCCAAGAATGGCACCAATCACAGCTCCAGCCAGAACTAACCACATCTTTTTTCCCAGAACAAGAAACAGTCTTTTCAAATCTATGCCCTGCTTATAATAAATATCTCTTTCCATTTTTTCCTCTTATAAGTCCTTTTCATCAAAAAAGTATAAATATTTACTTCATCGCTGTGGTCTGATTGCTATCTACCCCTTCTGTACTTTCCGGCTTAAATAAAATTTTCAAAGTAAGAAGCATCAGTTTAATATCCAGCCATAGTGTATAGTTTTCAATATAAAACAAATCCAGTTTTAACTTGTCGTAAGGAGTGGTATTATATTTTCCATACACCTGAGCATAGCCCGCCAAACCGGCTTTTACTTTCATTCGAAGAGCAAATTCAGGCATGTCTTCCATATACTGGGCAATAATCTGTGGTCTTTCCGGTCTCGGACCAATAAAAGACATATCCCCTTTCAAAATATTGAACAGCTGTGGCAACTCATCAATTCGTACCGTACGGATGAACTTACCAATAGGAGTAATTCTGGCATCATTCTTAGATGCCAATCTGGCAACTCCATCTTTTTCTGCGTCAACACGCATACTTCTAAACTTCAAAATTTCAAATTCCCGTCCATTGGTAGTACAACGAATCTGTTTGTACAATACCGGACCGCCATCATAAGCTTTAATCATAATCGCAGTTATCAACTGAATCGGCGCTGAAATGACCAAAAGAATCAACGAACATACAATATCAATGGTACGTTTTGCAATTCTCTGCTCTATTTTTAAAGAGAATTCACGACTCAATAAAATTGGCGTATCAAATAAATGCAACTGGTCAGAACCCTTGATCAAAACATCCGTAATCTTTGGCATCATATATACACGAATGGAGCGACTATAACAGAATTTAAATAAAGTATTTCTGTCTGTGGTGGGAATATCCCATAATACCACTGCCATACCGGAATCCAGAATTTCCTTCTGAACCACTTCTATCCCCTCTGCAATATCCATGCACTTTGCAATATGATATTTATCCGGTCTGCTGGCAAATTTGCGCATAATATCTTCTATGCTTCTTTCCCCATGAATCAATAATAAATCTCTTGGCGGAAAAGCTTTCCGGTATACAAAATTGCAAAATAGTGTCCAGATTCCTGCAACCACAATCTGCACGACCGTCATCCATAGAATTCCACCTGTCCATACCAGCTTCACTTCCATCAGGGAAATCTGCATATACGTAATGACATTTACACAAATTAATGAAAATCCCTGAGAAAAGAATACATCCATAGGTTTCAAGAATCCTATCTTCATTCCTCCATATGTGGTGTTAAAGAAAAACAGTAACACAAAATAAATGAAAATCATTAAAATATGACCCCAGAAATAAAGTTTTACATTATAAACATATCTCTGATGATATTTTTCTATCCAGGTATATGCATAGATTCCTGTAGATAATAAAATTCCTAAAAAAGAAAGGCATAAAATGATTAATCGCTTCATCGATTCATTCTTTCTCATAGTTTCCTCCTGCCCCTTTTGCGGGGTAAAGGAACTTCCATCAGTTCCTTTTTATTTATTCTCATAAACTTATAATCTTCTCACACTGGCACGATACGCCCATCCCACAAATGCGAAACAACTGGTATGCAAAGGTAGTTTTTCTACCTTTCGATATAAATACCAGATTCTCTGAATTGCCTTCAATTTATTGGAAGACAACGACTTGCCCGGTCTGCGGTAAATGGCCAGAACCTCATCAATTCCCCTTGCCACATGGCCTGCCCTTAGGATCTGCCACCAGGTAGCACTGTCTTCGCTTGGGACGTTGGGCATGTAAATCAAGTCTTTGGATATTTTTTCTGTATCCAATAGAACTGTAGTTGTAAAAATTACGGTTCTGGATAATGCTTTTTTATAAGTAAGACTTTCCGGCACATGTACAATTCTTCCGGTCCCTACTGCCTCTTCATCCCCGAATTCATAGGCCGAAAAAACAAATCCGGCATTCGTTCTTTCCATGAATTCCATCTGCGTCTGAAGTTTCTTTTTCATCCAGATATCGTCTGCATCCAGAAAAGCAATGTATCTTCCTTTTGCCTCACGGATCCCAAAGTTTCTGGTCAAAGCAGCGCCTTCATTTTTTTCTTTTTTTATCAATCGGATTCGTTCATCCGGTTTTTCTTTTAAATAATTTTCTATTACTTCGAGGCTGTTGTCCTTAGAGCAGTCGTCCACCAGAATCAGTTCCCAATCTGTATAATCCTGCTCACGAACCATTTCCATAGTCTCGCAGATAAAAGCTGCTGCATTATATACCGGTGTAACAATACTAATCATAGTTTCTCCTAAAACTCTTCTTTGACTAAATAAATCGGTCTCTGTTTCACTTCCATATAGGTCTTAGACAAGTACTGACCTACAATTCCCAGACACATAAGCTGCACGCCGCTTACCAAACAAATGATACACACCAGCGACGGCCAGCCTCCTACCGGATCCCCCCAAATCAAGGTTCTCACAATAATAAAGACAATCGCAATAAAAGCAATAACACAGAACAGAACACCGATTAAGGAAGCAATGGCTAATGGTGCTGTCGAAAATGCTGTAATCCCTTCAATGGAATATAAAAACAGTTTCCAGAAATTCCATTTGGTCTCTCCGTGTACTCGTTCCACATTTTCATATTCCAACCACTTGGTCTCATAACCTACCCATCCAAAGATTCCTTTGGAGAAACGATTATATTCGCACATGGAAAGAATCGCATCTACTACCTGTCTTGTCATCAATCGATAATCTCTGGCTCCATCCACGATGTCTGCCTGAGAAATTTTATTCATGATCTTATAAAACATTCTGGCAAAGAAGGAGCGGATTGGCGGCTCTCCTTTTCTGGAAACCCTTCTTGTTGCCACAGAATCATAGCCCTGTTCAATGTAAGAAAACATCTCCGGCAAAAGCGATGGTGGATCCTGCAAATCCGCATCCATCATAACAACATAATCTCCTTTAGCCTTCCGGAAACCGGCATAGATACCTGCCTCTTTTCCAAAATTTCGGGAAAAAGAAATTAAATGTACCTGCTCGGATTTTTCGCGCAGTTTCTTTACTTCTTCCACCGTTTTGTCTTTGGAACCATCATCTACGTATATGACTTCCACATCCAACTTTTTTTCTTCAAAAAATGGCTGATTTTTCATCAATTCATCATAAAAATATTTTACATTTTCTTCCTCATTATAACAAGGAACGATCACACTTAATAATGCCATCTTTCTACCTCATATATAAAATATAATTTTCCGTCACTTCTTTTTTATAATAAGCTCCTGCTTTATCAGGTGCATTTTCAAATCTTCTGATAACAAGAACATCACAATCATACATGGCTGCCACATTGGATATTTCTCCCATGGCACCTTGTGGCTGTTTCACCGCCTCATATAAATTCATCAATTCCTGAGGATAGACATCCATAATTCCTAAATCCAGATTCGCTGTGTAAATATCTTTTCCATAAAGTACATGCATCTGTGGCTCATAAACACCCACATATTCCAAAATAGAATCTGTAGCCAGCACCAATGCATCTTCCTTTGCTTCCTGTATCATCTGAATCACGGTAGCCTCTTCCACATAATCCTGTTTGTTAGGCCGCTCCGCCGTAAGACCATAACCACTTCCTGCCAGACCAATCAAAGCAACAAATCCCAATGTCACCCATATTCTTTGCTTCTTTTCCCTTAAGATACTTAAGAAACAAACCATACCATATGCACATAGGAACAAAAACAAGAGCAAAGACCATACTTTATAATACTGTCCGGCAATGGGAGTTACTTTGTTGATGATCCAAACTGCCAAAGGATTCATTGCTACAAGAAGCAATGCCAGCAGACCATACAAAAACGGCCATAACTGAATCTGTTTTTTCGCCTCTTCTACCATCCAGTTATCTTCTATTTCGTTCTTTCCATACCGGTCCCATGCCACTGCAAGTCCCAACCCCAGTGCCAAAAGGTAAAATAATACAAAGCTTCCCTTTTCTTTACTTTCCTGAAAGGTAGAAAAAATAATTTCGATCATCTCCATCATAAGACTTTTTCTCCTTTCACCCTATTCCTTTTTGTAAGGCGAACTCCTACAATACTGATTGCAAACAAAATGATTCCAATCACGACCATCAGAATCCCCCATGCTAAAGATGTCAGAAAGAAACTGCTGCCCACAAACAATCCCATATTTAGAATTGTTCCGAGCCATCCAATTTTTTCCTTTTCACTTGGAAAATCTTCTCTCAAAATCGGTCCAAAAAAACGATATAATATACTTAAAATACAAGGTATCACAACTGTCGCTACGATCACTTCTCCGGAATATCCGTAAAACAACTGTCGATACCCCGCGGAACCGATATAATAATCTCCTGATAAATACATCAATTCCATAAACACGAGCAAAAGCCAGGTTTTCTTAAAATCTCTGAAAAATAGTAACCCGCCCAATTCTGCAAATGCCAACAAGGAACAAACTATGGTAATTAATGTTCCTAATACCCACACCGTATTTACCGCATCAAAGCCTGTCCATACGCTGAGCATACTATAAAAAAAGGGAAGTGTAATTATTTTTTTGGATAGGATTACTCCCAGCTCAAGTTTAGCCTTGGTAAACGGATGATACTGATTCATCGTATCTGTCATCAAAGTAGTCAGAACTGTTTCCACCATGGCATCGTTTCGATTTCCGGCAGTACCAAATGCTACTACAAAAACAATTCCCAACAAAATCCAGAAAAGCAACGCCAGATATCTTCCATTCTTCACTTCTTTAAAAGAGAATTTTTTAACTTTCTTCCAAAGCTCTCCGATTTCTTTTTTGCATACAAACATGGAAACACAACATATTATCAATAGAAAAACTGTCAGTATCATCGTTGTTTTTCGAAATGTCCAGTTAAGCAATTGCCCCACAAAGAAAACAATTCCCTGACAAAAAATGAGGAAAAAGAAACCAATCAAATGTTTCCACAGTTGACTCGTCCCTTTTTCCCCACTTATCTTACAAAAAAGTATACCTGACAGGTACACAACAATCCATAACAATACTATACCTAACATATATTCCAGCCTGCCCGTGGCAACCTTTCTTTGATCACTTTGTTCTCATTCATCAAAAATAATATATCAAGGTATAGTATACCATACTTATATCAAAAGTTCAAAATGTATCTTATCTGCAACACCTAAAATAAACTCACTGTTGGTCGGTCTTGTCTTACCATTTGCCCTCGAATATCCAAAAATTTCCTCAAATAATTCCTCATTTCCTCTATCCCAGCCAACTTCTATCACACTACGTATCGCCCGTTCCACTTTCACGTTTGTAGTCTGATAACTTTTCGCAATTTCCGGATATAACAATTTCGTAACACTTCCTACCAGTTCCATATTATCTATGGACAGACAGATTGCTTCCCGCAGATAATGATACCCTCGCAAATGTGCCGGCATTCCCATTTCCAGCATGATCTTTGTTACATAACATTTTATATCATTCTCTTTTCTTTCCACCAAATTCATAGACCTTTCTCCTTTGCATCATTAAGACTGGTTTTATCTTATCATGGAAAGAAAGGGTATATTCTACATTTTCATCGTAATAAATCGCCTTTTTTCGCCATTCATTTTTCATATGGGAAACTCATTTTACCTTGTTCACATCCTCCAAATCTCATGGGTTTTCAATTCTTCGGAAACCATCCTTCAGCCCGTCCCCTCTCAACTCTACATCATATCGTTCATGGGGTGCTCCGGGAAACATACTATACCCAATTTGTCCATATTCCAGCGGATAATAAAATTCGTTTCCTCCTATTTCGTAACTGTCATATGGCCCGGTGTAATAATCCTGCTGCCACACATAATAATCCTGTCCCGAAGATGCCACTATACTTTCTACCAGATTTTGTCCCTTATAAACGAAAAATACCAACAATGCCGCTACAAACAAAAGGTAACTTTTTTCTTTTTTTCCAAACAAAGCGGTAAACCATAGACCCACAGTAAAAAAAGGAAATGCCAAAATATAAATATAACCATAACGTACCAACGGTGTTCCAATCTGCCAGAACAGATATCCCGCAATCAGGACCCATTGCATAAATAACAGACCATACATTTCTTTTTTTCTTTTCACAAATGCCCAGACAGAAATTGCTATTCCTCCTAAAGCACTCGCCAAAGAACCTAATACCCAGATTTTTTCCAAGCCTTTCAATGCGGCGAACCAATTTGGAAGCCACTGACTCATAGAAGCATCTTTTAACAATACATCCGTCATGCCTTTTGCATAGACTTTAATTTCCTCTGCATCATACCTTGCCTCTCCGGCGGGAATCTTCCAATCAAAGGAAAATAAATCAATGGCAGGAAAGGGGTACACCAGCCACCCGGATAAAATCACATTTCTAGCCAGATAGGGAAACACCGCCAGAATTCCCATTCCCAGATATAGCCCAATCTGCCCATAACGTTTTTCTTTTAACAACACCACTGCCGGTTTCACTACCAGCAACAACATAATTGCCGCAGATAATTTGATTGTTACATTCACCGCCAGCAACACACATAGCATTCCATAAGGAGTAATGTCCTTTTCCTTTTTCTCTTCCAGTTCTATCCAGGTCAACACTACATAAAACAGAAATAGCATCGCAAAATAATCCGATGCCGGAGACATCATTTCTGTATAAATAATGGTAATATAAAATAACAAGGCAACCTTTACAAAATCTGACACCAGAACTTTTTTTCTGGAAACAACCTTTACAACATCAAGTCCTTTTATGGCCAAGACCAATGCCATAAATCCTGCTACTGTATGAAGAGACTGTCCCCCCAAAAAGCGCATACTGTAAAGAGCTGTAAGAACAAAAGCACTGCTATTATACGCCAGTCGGCAATGAAGATTTGCCAGTCCGGGAACCACCCCAAACTCTTCGATCCAGCGAATCGCCTGTGCATGATAAAGTCCACTATCCACGTGCATATATCCTCGGCTGGCTCCATAAGAAAACAACAAAAGCATAACAATCCATAAAATCAGCTTCCCTTTTGTCATGCCCGTTTTCTGTTCTTTTAAGAAAACTAACAACTCTTTTTTTCCGACACAAATTACGGCGAGGCAGATCAACAACATTCCCATATTTGCTCCCAGAGAAACTCCTGCAAAAAGGCTGTAAATCCCTGCATAAACAGTTGCAAAGCCCAGACCTGCGTAAATCAGGCTCGTGACCTCTTTTATTTCATATCCAAAATATTTTTTCACAAACAAACAGACTCCAAATCCCAACAAGAAGGTCGTGATTCCAATATATATATAACTTAATAACACGGACAGCATTTTTCATTTACCTCTCTTTTACATCTTATTTTTTATATGAATCAAATTTTGTTTATCTTACATTTTGATAACTTATTATAATATTATCATGTTTTTATATAATCACAAATACAATATTTAATACAAAAAACTCTTTTGTTTTTTCCCCTTATGCTTTATACTATTTCTATGAATGGGGTAGAATAAATTCAACATCTATATAGACAAGATGTATGTTTAAAACACAGGAGAAGAATGTAAATGAATTTTCTTACAGAATTGGCACAAAATAAAATTTTAATCTCAGCAGCAACGGGATGGATTATCGCACAGATCTTAAAAACTATCATCCACACTTGTTTTACCAAGAATTTTGTGGCAGAACGATTGGTCGGCGGCGGCGGAATGCCAAGCTCCCACTCCGCAACCGTATGTGCCCTTAGCACCGCAACCGCAATGCAATATGGATTTTCCAGTTTTGAGTTTGCCGTGACCGCTATTTTTTCTCTGGTCGTGATGTATGATGCCATTGGGGTTCGCCAGGAAGCCGGTAAACAGGCAAAAGTAATTAATGACATGGTCGAACTTTTCACTCACATGGGAAAAGATGTGGATATAGAAAAACAATTAAAAGAATTCATCGGACATACGCCTTTACAGGTGTTCTGCGGTGGCATTCTTGGTATTTTAACTGCAATCTTAATTATGAAATAAAATTAGGGCCGTTGCAAAATGAGCAGCCAGTGAACAAGGGATACTTAAATCCGTAACTGACCTTTTGCAACAGCCCTCTTTCATTACACAAGTGTCTTCATATATTCTTTAATGGCATCTTCCCAGCTGGCAAACATATATCCATTGGTCATCTTGAACATATAATTTTCCAACACGGAATTTGCCGGTCTTGCCGCCTGTTGTGGATAATCTGCCAAATACTGCGCTGTAGTTACATATTCCACTTCCATATCTTTTCCCGCAAGACGGAATACTTCTTTGGCAAAATCAGCCCAGGAACACTGACCTTCACAAGTTGCATGGAACAAACCATAATTATCACTGAACAACAAAGAATCAATTCCCTTAGTTAATTCTACCGTACTTGTAGGTGTACCAATCTGATCACATACCACACGCACTTTGCTGTTATTTTCGGCGATGCGAAGCATTGTTTTTGCAAAATTCTTTCCATCTCCATATAACCATGCAGTACGAAGAATAAAGTGACGATGGCACAATTCCTTTACCATTCTTTCTGCTGCTTCTTTGGTAGCTCCGTAAACACTTCTTGGTCCTGTAGGATCTGTCTCATAGTACGCACCCTGTTTTGTACCGTCAAATACATAATCTGTAGAAACATGAACTAGTTTTGCTCCGGTTTCTTCTGCTGCGATAGCTAAGTTTCTTGCACCAATCGTATTTACTTTAAATGCAAGGTCACGGTTTGTTTCACAGGCATCTACTGCTGTATATGCAGCACAGTTCACGATAGCATAAGGTTTTACCTCTTTTGCCAATGCCATGACCGCATCTACATTAGAAATATCCAATTCATCTACATCTGTATTTACAAAACTGATATCATCTCTTCCCGCATAAAACTGATTTACTGCTCTTCCCAACTGACCATTGCAACCGGTAACAATAATTTTCTTTGTCATAATTTTCCCGCCCTTTAATTCTCTTGATATATTCCAATTTATCATTTCCTTAGATAACAAAATTATTCTAACATCACCACGCCCTTTTTTCAAGATTGGGGATGACGAAATCCTTTTTTTATGCTATAATCAACGTGTTTGTCTAGCTTAAAGTTAGAATCCATGGCTTGTACAAGCCATAACAATTGCACAAAGTGCAAAATAAATACATAAAAATGCTGTTTCAGGGGTCGAAATGGCAAAGAGGCTGAAGAAAGAGAGGACAATATGAAGAAACTTAGCGTATTATTATTGATTGCTTTATCCTCTGCCCTTCTTATGACAGGTTGTGGCAAAGAGGAAGAACCGGAAGTAATCGAAGAAGCTGTTGTTGTTGAAACACCAGTTGAAGAACCGGAAACAGAAGATGTTGTAGAAGAAGAAGTTGACGAAGACCTTCCACCGGAAGAAGGCATGGTTCGAAGCCGCCTGACAAACGAATGGGTAAGCGAAGAAGTTGGTGCTTTAAGACCACTTGCAGTTATGGTTCCAAATGACAAATCTGCTCTTCCACAGTACAACCTTTCCAATGCAGATATTCTTTACGAATGTTTAGTAGAAGGCGAAATCACTCGTTTAATGGCTGTTTACGGAGACTGGACAGAATTAGAACGTGTAGGTAACATCAGAAGCTGCCGTGACTATTTTATTTACTGGGCATTTGAATGGGATGCTATTTACACACACGCCGGTGGACCTTTCTACATCGATGAAGTAGTTGGCCGTAAAGATACTCACAACATCAATGCTTTAACAGCTCCAAGCGGAGTATTCTATCGTACAACAGACCGTTCTGCACCACAGAACTTATATTTAGATGGTAATGATATTTATGACGAAGCTAACCGTTTAGGTTATCCTTTAGAAATCAGAGAAGACAAAGTAGACACTGTACATTTCCAGTTTGCTACAACAACTGAGCCTAACACATTAGAACAGTATAGTGATTCCGCAGTTGCTACAAAAATTGATATGGCAAATGCTTATCCTGTAACAAAGACCTGGTTCGAATATAATGAAGCTGACGGATTATACTATAGATTCCAGAAGCCATCCAACGGACCTCATATGGATGCAGCTACAAATACTCAGTTAGCATTCAAGAACGTATTAGTACAGTTCACATATCACGAAGTACGTGATGCAAAAGGTTATCTTGCATTCCAGTGTATTGATAGTACAAGAGATGGTTGGTATTTCACAAACGGACGTGGTATTCATGTAACTTGGGAAAAATCTTCCGACTATGGTACAACACGTTACTATGATGACAACGGAAATGAAATCCTTCTTAATACAGGTAAAACAATGATCTGTATCGTTGAAGACGGAGATACATTCAGCTTCGAAGACTAATCGGATATGACAATTTAAATATTAATGCATAATAAAAATCCAACATTTCAGGTAATTCTAAAATGTTGGATTTTTTATATTTTTGTATCAAACTTATCTGGAACCTAAACCAAGTCTGTTCAGCGCTGAGAAAATAGCTCTTACAGAGGCTCTTGTAATGTTACTGCTGACACCAACACCATAAGTTACATGACCGGTATTGGAATCTAACAAGTGAATATATGCAGCCGCCTGTGAGTTAGAACCTGACTGTAATGCATGTTCTTCATAATCCAGGATCTTAACATCCAGATCAAGATTCTGATGAAGTCCACGTCTAACCGCGTCGATAGGTCCGTTACCAACTGCTTCAAAGCTACGTTCAATACCATGATCTGTGTAATGAACTTCAATGCTGGTTTCAAAGGTCTTTCCTTCTCCACTCATATCAGTAATATGCATACGTCTGAAATGTAACGGTTCTTTCTGATCCAGATATTCTTTCTTGAACTGTTCCATGATTTCTTCCGGAGCCACTTCACCTTTCACTTCAGAAACTTTCTGGATTACATTTGCAAATTCTTTATGCATTGCTTTTGGAAGTTTAAATCCAAAGTATGTATCCATAATAAAGGCTACGCCGCCTTTACCTGACTGAGAGTTAATACGAACGATAGGTTCATATTCTCTTCCGATATCCGCAGGATCGATTGGTAAATATGGAACCTGCCAATATTCATTCTGTCGATCTCTCATAGCTTTCACGCCTTTATTGATAGCATCCTGATGAGAACCGGAGAACGCTGTAAATACTAATTTACCAGCATATGGATGTCTTGGATGAATCGGAATCTTACAACATCTTTCATAAATTTCGATAATCTCATTGACATGTTCAATATTCAATTCCGGGTCAATTCCCTGAGAGAACATATTGTAAGGTATATTTAAAAGGTCTACATTACCTGTTCGTTCGCCATTTC
>CAZSBV010000012.1:0-19217 GCA_964605105.1 uncultured Lachnospiraceae bacterium
CCGCAAATCCTTTTCCTGCTTCCCCTGCTCTTGCTGCTTCTACTGCTGCATTTAATGCTAAAATATTGGTCTGGAATGCAATATCATCAATTACTTTGATAATCTTAGAAATACTTTCGCTGGAAGTATTGATATCCTGCATAGCAAGTACCATTTCCTGCATCTCTGCATTTCCTTTTTTCACGTTTTCAATAGCCTGTTCCATTAACTGAGCTGCTTCATTAGCCTGCATTGCATTCTTGTTAGTTCTCTCTGCTACATCGCCGATAGAAGCTGTAATCTGTTCAATCGCACTTGCCTGTTCTGTAGAACCTTGAGCCAACGCTTCACTTGCACTGGCAACCTGAGAAGAACTGGTTGTTACCTGATATGCTGCATCCTTAATATTTCCTAAGGTATACTGATTCTGTCTTACCATTTTATTTAAAGCAATGCCCATCACATCATCTTCGGATTTTGGACGAACTTCCACCATCATATTACCATCTGCAACTTCCTGTGCAATCTGTGCCTGATAGCGAATGTTGTTGATAGCATCCTGGAAATGTTCTATTAACATTCCCATTTCATCGTTCGATTTCTTTACTAATTTAATATCTACTTTACCAACTGCAAGGGCTTCTGCTGCATGCGTTACTTCTGCAAGAGTTCTTCTGATCATTCGAGTCATATAAACAGAAATACCTATAGTTAAAAACATCATAATTACAAATTCAATCGCAGTGAAAGTAGCATAACTTCCTAAATAATGCTCCGGATTATCTACATGAATAATAGTTGCTGCTGTTGAGTAACCTGTATACAAAGATAAAATCAATAATGCCTCAATAAGAATAAATCCTATCGCTAATTTTGTAACAATTTTCATATTTTTCATGATTATTCTTCTCCTTCTTCCGCTGTCTCTTCTGTTGCCTGTTCCAAGATTACGATTTCTTCATCTTTTAATAATTTATCAGGATCAAGCAGTAATTTTACTTCTTCCCCTACTTTACCAATTCCATATACATATTTATTCTGGGTCTTTTCTTCATGACCGATGGTTGCCGATGGCGGTGGTAAAATATCCTTTTGATTTATTTCCACAACTTCTGCAACTTTTTCTACAATCAACCCTACTACCATATCTTTTACATTAATTACGATAATGCAGGTTCTGTCATTGTATTCCATTGGTTCCTGTTTAAATCTGATTCTGACATCAATGACCGGAATGATTTTACCTCTAAGGTTAATCAGTCCTTTAATGAAATCTTCACTTTCGGGAATCTCTGTAATTTCCTGAAAAACAATAATTTCATTCACATACTCTATTTTCAGAGCGAAAAACTCGTTTCCCGATTTGAAGGTCACATATTTGTCCAGCTGTGTAGCTAATTCACCCATATGCACCCTGTTCCTTTCTATGTATTTTATTCTATCATTCCTGCTGCATCTAAAATCAGAGCAATACTGCCATCTCCTAACTGCGTGCAGCCTGACAATCCTTCTACTTTCTTAATATAATCCGGTATTGGTTTTACAACGATTTCCTGATTTCCAATCAAACGATCTACTACCAGACAAATCTTCTGTTTATCCACTTCTACAAGTACCAGCATACCTTCATCCTTATTCGGCTGATATGTGCTGAGCTGATATCGCTCACCAATTCTTATTACCGGATAACATTCTCCACGAATCATCACGAATTCACTGCCATTTGGTTCGCTTTGAATAATGTTTTCTTTCATGCCGATAAATTCTTTTACTACGCCGGTCTCGATTACAAAGGAGGATTTTCCGACTTCCATTACGATTCCATCGATAATTGCCAGAGTCAACGGAATCTTTAAAATCATCTGACTGCCCTGTCCCGGAGTACTTTCGATTTCAAGACTTCCTCCAATTGCCTGAAGATTGGAAACTACAACGTCCATACCTACGCCTCGACCGGAATACTCTGTTACCTGTTCATTGGTAGAAAATCCCGGAAGTGTAATGAACTGATATACTTCCTTATCGGTGTAATCTGTATCTGCTTTTCTCCAATCCAAAAGTCCTTGTTTTCTGGCTTTTGCCAGAATCTTCTGACGATTAAGACCTTTTCCGTTATCCTGTACAATAATCCATACCTTACCGGATTCTGTTTTTGCAGATAAAGTAACTTTTCCTTTTTCTTTCTTGCCTGCTGCTTCACGTTCGCCTGGCATCTCTATTCCGTGATCGACGGAATTTCTTACTAAATGCATCAGTGGATCCGAAATGTGTTCAATAATATTCTTATCCACTTCTGTATTTTCTCCTACCATTTCAAAATCGATTTCTTTTCCCAGTTTACGGGATACATCGAATACAATACGATTCATTTTCTGGAACGTATTGGTAAGCGGCACCATTCGCATACTCATAATAACATTCTGAAGATCGGTAGATATCTTCGTCATCTGTCCTGCTGCCTTATTAAAATTATCCAGACGCAGTCCCGGTACCTTTAAATCCTGATTCTGCAATACTACAGACTGAGAAATAACTAATTCTCCAATTAAATCCATAAGCATGTCCATCTTCTGAACATCCACGCTGATAAAAGAAGCTTTATCATGTTTCTTCGGCTTATCCTTTGCCAGCTTTTTCCCTTTACCGGGTTCCTTAGATTCAATAACGAAATCTCCCGGTGCAATTCCTTTTTTCTCCGGTGCTTTTGTGGTACCTTCTGTCACATCCGGCGCAAGAATCATCATAGAATCTGCTTTTGCTTCAATTTCTGCCACACTGGACTCCAGATCAATCTGGATTCCGGAACCATTCACATCAAATCCCTGTTGAAACTCTCTTGCGTTACACTCATAAATTTCAACCTTCTTGATGTCATATCCCTCTTTGATAATTCCCCGAATATCGGCTTCACTGCATTGTGCCTGCAAAAGAATCTTAAAACCATTTTCCAGGATTTCATTCGCTGCATTATCATCCGAAATAATATCTTCCGGATAATGAAGCAGATCTTCCGCAATTTCTTTTAATGCATAAACTGCTTTGTATGCATGTACATTCGCCAGATCAAGTCCTTCTTTATAAGTCAGATAAATCTTATAAAAATGACTGGCACTGGTAGCCATCGGTGCAATATAGAACTGCTGCGGTTCCACATGTACATTTTTTTCAATGACCTTCTCAGTTTCTCCTTCACTACCTTTGATTTTATCCAGGAATTTATCGAGCGCCGCAAGATAATCATCTGCAATACCATCTGCGGAATCTCCATTTTCAATTTTGATTAATTCACTGCTAATAAAATCCACTACCTGTAAAACATGCTCTACCAGTTCAATATGAGGAACATTATCCGGTTTTGACTCTCTTAAATAAAAGAATACATCTTCCAATTTGTGAGATATTTTTGTAATCTCATCAAACATCATAATTCCGGAAGAACCCTTTATGGTATGCATGGCACGGAATATTTCGTTGATACTTTCTTCATCAAAACATTCCTCATCTTTTTGCTCCAGTACAATTTCCTGAAGACGTTCCAGCAGTTGTCCGCATTCAAACAGATATATGTCCAACATTCCTTGTGTGTTAAACTCTTCTGCCATTTTGTTCTCCTTTCTATATCAGTTCGAATTTCTTTAAAACCTGCTCAAATTTTTCCTGATCAATAGGCTTACCTGAATAAACAGTACATCCAAGTTCAAATGCCATTTTTACATTCTTTTCATCATTTAATGCTGTTGCCATAATGATTTTGACCTGTTTTTCTTTTGGAACATTACGCTCTTTTTCTAAATTACGGATTCCCATAAGTGCCTGATATCCATCCATAACGGGCATCATAATATCCAGACACACCAAATCATATGGATCATCATCTTCCAATGCCATCATAAAAGCATCTACTGCTTCCATTCCATCCACAGTAACATCGCATTCTCCATACTTTGATAAAAAACCTGTCATAAATTTTCTTGTGACAAAATCATCTTCTGCTAAGAGTATTTTCATTTTTCCATCCTTTCCGCCTTTTACATCCTGCTAAGTATCATATAAGTTCTTTTAGCGATTTCGGGCAATTTTTCTTGATATTCCACGGCACCCAGATCATAAGCGACCTTAGGCATGCCATATACAATACATGTTGATTCGTCCTGTCCTATGGTTCTGGCACCGGCATCTCGCATTTGGAGTAAGCCCTTAGCCCCATCGCCACCCATTCCTGTAAGAATAATTCCTATTGCTTTTCTTCCTGCTACCTTCGCTACCGATTCAAACAATACATCTACAGAAGGACAATGACCATTTACCTTCGGTGCCGATTTTAACACCACCTGAAAGTTTCCGTTTATTTTTACCAGCTGCATATGCTGGTCTCCTCCGGGTGCCACAAGAACCTGTCCCGGACACACAATATCCCCGGATTTTGCTTCCTTTACACGCACACGGCATTCTTCGTTCAGACGATTGGCATACATCTGTGTAAATCCCGGCGGCATATGTTGTACCAATACCACTCCCGGAATATCTGTTCCAAATTCCTTTAGCACGGAAGCTATGGCTTCGGTTCCTCCCGTAGATGCCCCAATGGCAATTACCATATCTTTATTTCCGCTAACCGCCGGTTTCCCTACCGGTTCAGGAATGGAACGTTTCCACCTGCTGACTTTAGCAACGGAAGCAATTTTTATCTTAACTAACAGTTCATTTTTTATAAAAGCTTCAATCTGTGCCTGATTCACAGCTGCCGGTTTTGCAACAAAATCCACTGCTCCTGCATTCAGGGCATCAAATACTTTCTCACTTAAAGCACTGATCACCACTACCGGAAGCGGATACTGAGGCATCAGTTTTCTTAAAAATTCGATACCATCCATTCTCGGCAGTTCCACATCCAGAGTCATCACATCCGGCTGATATGCCAGAATGGCATCCCTTGCTTCAAAAGGATCTCTTGCGGTAGCTACTACCTGAATCGCAGGATCTGCATTCAGATTCTGCACCAACAGCTCCCGAAATAACATAGAATCTTCTACTACTAACACTCGTATCTGACGCATAAATTCGTTCCCCTTTCCTATTTTCGAAAAATAGACGGCTGAATCAGCTTAAAACCTGTCTGGCTTCGGTCAATGGTTTCCGTTCTTCCAATAAACAAATATCCTCCTGGCTCCATTACGTCATATACCTTTTGAATTAATTTATTCTTAGTCTCTTTATCAAAATAAATCATTACATTCCTTAGGAATACAATGTGCATTTTTCGTTTAAAAGGAAATATATCCATAAGGTTGAACTGTCGGAAAATAACCTCATTTTTAATTTCCGCAGTCATTTCATACTGTTCCCCTCCATTCAGAGGACGCAGAAAACGGCGCTTCCACGTTTCCGGAAGGCTTTCGATCTGTTCTTTGGTATATCTTCCTTCCACCGCCTGCTTTAAAACCTCTGTAGAAATATCTGTTGCCAGAACCTTAGTATCCCACATTCCATGCTCCAGACCAAAATAATCCTTCATAAGCATGGCAAGCATATAAGGCTCCTGCCCCGTAGAAGCAGCCCCGCACCAGATACAAAGATCTTTTTTATGTTCTTCTTGTCTTTTTAACTCCGGCAAGACCACCTGTCTCAGGTAATCGAAATGTTCAAATTCACGCATAAAAAACGTATGATTCGTAGTAAGAATATTTACAAGTTCCCTTTCCAGTTTCCCTGTAAAATCCATCTCTACTGCATTCATGTATTCGCTATAATCCTGAAAACCATTGATACGAATATAATTTTCCAATCTTCCTTGTATAATTTCTTTTTTACGCTCCATGTCAATGCCATAGCGGCTCTTCATAAAGCGGTATATTCGCAAAAATTCTGCATCTGTCATACCATTGTCCACCCATTACTGAAGCTGATTCACTATCTTTTTCAACACCCAGAAAATATCCGGGTTATACTTTCTGCCTGCTTCCTGTTCCATCATGGCAATCGCCTCTTCTCTGCTAAATGCACTTCGGTAAATACGCTTTTCTGTTAACGCACAATAAGCACCTATTACACCCACTATCTGCGCTGAAAGAGGAATCTGCTCTTCCATAATTCCTTCCGGATACCCGCTTCCATCCCAATTCTCATGATGAAAATGAGCAATCTCTCCTGCCATATGAATAAAACCGTTATCATCTCCCAGACCCTCTACGTCCTTCAAAATTTTGGCGCCAATAGTCGTGTGAGTCTGTATAATTTTTATTTCTTCCTCATTTAAGGGTTCTTGTTTCTGTAAAATACTGGTGTGAATCGCCAGATTTCCTATATCGCATAAAGGACAAGCCAATTCTATGGTATTTATATATTGATCGGAAATCAGATGCCCAAATTTTGTAGACAACTGCATGGCTTCTGCCAAAATACGGCAGTTACTCTGCAATCTCTCCATATAACTCTTATTGTAGTAGGCATTTTCTCTTGCCACACGAAGAAGAGCATACAGTACTCTCTTTCGTTCTATCTCCATTTGCTTTCTCTGTTCATTCACAGATACTTGCAACATACGATTAGCTTCTTTTACCTTCGTATTTATATCATATAATTTTAAATGGGCTCCTACCCTTGCCTTAACTACTTCCGGAATAAATGGTTTGACAATATAGTCCTCACATCCAATTTCAAACCCTTTTACAATATCTCCCGGCTCATCAAAAGCCGAAATAAAAATAATCGGAATATCTCTGGTAAGAGGACTCTCTTTTAATTTTGTACATACCTCAAATCCATCCATCTCAGGCATAGCAATATCCAAAATAATTAACTGTGGCTTAATACGTTGTATAATTTTTAACGCCTGCATCCCATTTTCTGCCAAAATAGGATAATGCCCCATATCAAAAATTACATTTTTTAATATATAACGATTTGCTTCTACATCATCTACAATCAGTACCCGCGCAATATCCTTATTCACCGTTTCCATTGCTGTCCTCCATCATTTTCTGTAGTCGTTCATGCATTTCTGTCACTTTTGAGGAATCGCCTCTTTGTACTGCCATTTTCAATCGAAAAGCAGCACTTTTTATTTCTTTCGGTGCTTCTTCTACCAACTGTTTCACTGTTTCTGCCAGCATTTCTGCCTTTTCCCAGTTTTCCATTACCACGCTAAGCATCAGCTTAGATATTTTCTTCTGTATCTCTTCTCTATTTTCAGGTGTTCCATATTTCCATGTATTCTCATTCACCTGATTCTCTGTCAATCTATGTAATTTATTAAATAATTCCTGTTCTACATCCACGTTTATTTGGCAGATTCCCTTTTCTATTTCCGGTTCCTGCGGCAACACTTCTTCACAGTCTTCCGGAAGTTCTACCCAGATATGGAAAGAAAAACTGGTCCCTTTCCCTTTGCCACTTTCCACATGAATGTCTCCACCCATAAGCTCCACAAGCTGTTTACAGATGTTTAGTCCCAGTCCGGTCCCACCATATTTTCTGGAAATGGACATATCCACCTGTGAAAAACTTTGGAATAGTTTATCCTGTTTTTCCTTTGCAATTCCAATCCCGGAATCCATAACTATGAAGAAAAGCTCCGCTCGTTTTCCGGACTGTGCTGTTTTTACTACCTCTACATGAACTCCGCCTACGGATGTAAATTTATACGCATTGGAAATTAAGTTGTTCAATATCTGCACAATACGAAGTTCATCTCCGATAACACACTGAGGAATCTCCCGAGATACCGTAATAGAAAAATCCAATCCTTTCTCTATCATTCGATTGCTATGATTTCCCTTTACATAATCAATCATATTGCGGAAACAGAACTTTCTTGACTCCAACGTAAATTTTCCTGCTTCCAGTTTTGAAAAATCTAAAATATTATTAATCAGGGCATTCATATCCCTGCATCCACGTTCAATTAATTGCAAAAGCTTGATTTTCCCCGGTTCATTTTCCCGATTCAACAATTCCTGGGCATTTCCTAAAATTCCATTGACCGGTGTACGAAGTTCATGGGTCACATTGGCAACAAACTCCGATTTTACCTTTGCCGCTTCCTTCGCCTCTTGTTCCACCTGTCCAATCTTCTTTTCCAGAAAATTCTCAGCTGACGTATCATTGGCAACACAGACATAGACAGGTTGTTTTCCTTGAAACGTCTCGGGACACAATACAATTTTTACATTTACCGGAAAACAGGTACGATTACCTCTATATGCCATAAGCTTTTGAACTTCGCCGGCATATTTCTCTACGCATTCTTTTAAATCTTCCTCCATTGGGAAAATCTCCGTAATACACTGTCCATATAATGTATCCTTATATTTCAACATATTTTCCGCCGCAGGATTGGCATACAAAATCGTCCCACAGGCGTCGAAAACAATCATCATTTCCAATGCCTGTTCTATGGTAAATTGAAAAAAATTTGCTTGTTCCATATTTTTCCTCCAAAAAACCCCAGTTAAATAGATTATAGTACAAAAACGCAAGCCATTCTAGTACTTTTTTAGTCATTTTAACAAGAAAAATCACCAAAAATATATGTCCGCTTTTGTTCACCATAACCTACAGAATGCTTTAAATGATTGCAAATTGGAAAGAAAGGAATGTTTCCACGTATGCTCAACATCAAAAAGCGGTCCAAAACCTTGTCTGTTTTGAACCGCTTTCCTTCTTTATTTTTACAATAATTCTATGCTCTTTTCACTTATCAAATTAGTATTCACTATCCGCCTGCTTGCTAAATTGCCACAATAACTCCACCGTCCGCTGCATACAAACTTGCAACGCCGGCTGTATCCATGATAATTACTTTTTTTATCAGATCCGTTTTCTTTAAAATCAAATCTCTAACAATTTCTGCTCTTTTAAAATTATTACAATGAGTAATGACCATCATATCATGATCTGTTTTTTCCATTTTTTCTACAATCATGTCTGCCAGTTTAGCCAACGCCTTTTTCACACCAACAGCCTGCCCAGCCTGAGCAATTTCCCCATCAATAGCTTTTAAAACAGGTTTTATATTCAGCGTAGTTGCTGCCAAAGCTTTGAAACCTGTAAGTCTTCCGTTTTTCTTTAAGAAATCCAAATTATCAAGCACAAAGTAAGTTTCCATCTGATCACGGAAACTTTCTACTTTCTCTACAATTTCTTCAAAAGTATATTTTCCACTCTCTTCCAATTCCATTACCTTTAATGCAATTAAAGACTCTGCACAAGAAGCAGATTTAGAATCAAATACGTGGATCTTCTTTTCCCCATAAGTTTCTTCAAACAAATTTTTGCCCAGCACCGCACTATTATAGCTGCCACTTAATTTCGCGGTCAAAGTTACAACATAAACATGTTCTGCATCCACATTATAACTTTCCATAAATTTCTCCGGTGATGGACAGGAGGATTTTGGACATCCTTTAGCTGCTGCTACTCTCTGTAAAAACTCTGCCTGATTAAAATTTTCATCATCCATAATATGCCAGTCATCAACCTGTAATCCTAACGGAATCGTCTGGAATCTTGAATCATTTTTATATTCTTCCGGTAATTCACAACAACTATCAACAACAATTTTATAGCTCATTACACTCCTCCACTTACCAACGTAGTTTTCAATACTACTTATGATAACATTTTTAAATGATTGCGTAAAGTATATTATGATTTTTTCTTTCTTGGTTGCTTTTCACTTATTTTAAATGAATACTATATAGTTTTTCTGACTTCATATCAGAAATATGCTGATTTTAATATAATCCCTTACTCAAATTAGAATTATGATAACGACGATCTAAAGTCACATCCACGTCAAACCATGAAGGTGGTTGGAATGCTGTTGCTTCCTCTTCAGAATCAAATTCTACTTCTGCAATAATAAGATTTTCATATGGTTCGTCAAAAACATCCAATTCAATAGTGTATATTTCATAAGGGATTAAATATCTTTTTTTACGGATAATGATTCCATCCGCTTTCTCCACCAAATGATAATAAGCATCTTCGGTCAAAGGTAGATTGTACTCTTCTCTTGCCAGAAGTCCTTTTCCCTTATAGGTCAAGTAATAAGTATCATCTTCTTTACGTACACGGACTACGGGGTCAGTATTCAGGTAACCCTGCTCCATAATATGAAAAGAATATTTAGATAAATCCGGTAATTCTTTTATTGTAAATTTGCGTTCAATTTCCATAGTATCTCCAAATCTCCTTAACTAATTTTATAAAGATATCTTCGCTTATATTCACCTTTACACTTCCTCGAAATCAATCCCCTGTGCAGTCAAAAATTTGCGAAAGGCATTGTCCCATAATAAATCCGGTGTCTTGTCCATAATAAAAGTAGAAAAAGAAGTTCCGGTGGTAAGCAGCAATCCATTAGAATCAAATTTAATGGTAACAACGAAAGCCTTTAAGGTATCTGCAAACTCCAAGGCACCGCCTTCTTCCAACAAAGTATAAGCACTTTCCGGTTTTTTATGAAGAATGATTTTCATAAATGTAGGCACTTTTTTACCTTTAATAAGCTGAAAGCAAATCCCCTTAATATCTTTCCACTGGGAATATTCATAAGGAAAAATTTCAGGATCTGACAATTCTTCCTTTGTATAAAACTCACGATTCTGATGCCCATCTATAGTAAATGTATTAAATGTATGAATTTGTGCTTCCTCTAACAAAAAAGAATCAAAAGTATCTGCACTGAGTAATTTTGACATAAATGATTTTACATCTTTGATTTGTATTGCCAGCATAGGAATCCCCTTTAACTTACATATTTTTAAATATCCTTATATGAATTAAATAGTATCTAGAATTTGTTTTTATTTCATTACAGTATAATACATTGAACAAATATACACCAGTCTTAATTGACGAAACAAATAGTTATAAATTCCAAAATTAAAGCAAACATCAAAAAGCTGTGGCAACACAAGATATAAACCCCAATCTCGTCTATTTACCACAGCCTTTATCTCACTTATCTAATTCATCACTAAGCCCAGTCAGCTTATCTCTTATAAATTCTAACCAATTCAGTCATTCTTGCAGCTAATTCATCACTACATGCATCTGACTTCATTCTCCAGGTCCAGTTCTTGCCTAATGTGGATGGCATATTAATTCTTGCTTCTTCACCTAATTCTAAGAAGTCCTGAATTGGAATAATGCAAGTATCCGGAACAGAAGCATAGGCCATACGAATCATTTCGCTGCAGGCTTCGGAATCATCTTGCAGATTCATGTATTCTACTGCCATTTTCTTATCCTGCTCATCCAATACGTCAAACCAGTGTTTTGTAGTATCATTGTCATGAGTTCCTGTATATACTACACTGTTTCTAATATAGGTATGCGGTAAATAATCACTTTGTTCCCTAGAGTCAAAACCGAACTGTAAAATCTTCATTCCTGGATATCCGGTATCTTTAACAAGTTTAATTACAGTATCCGTTAAGAATCCTAAATCTTCCGCAATAATTGGTTTTTCTCCCAATTTTTCTTTTAGGGTATTGAATAAACTCATTCCCGGTCCTTTTTCCCAATGTCCATTGGCGGCAGTGGAGTCACCATAAGGAATGGAGTAATATTCATCAAAGCCTCTGAAATGGTCAATTCTTACAATGTCATACAGTTTGAAGCAGTAACCAATTCTCTTCACCCACCAGTCATAACCGGTTTCTTTGTGATATTCCCATGTATATAATGGATTGCCCCATAACTGACCATCTGCTGAAAATGCATCCGGTGGACATCCTGCTACTGCCTTTGGATTGCAGTTTTCATCCAATTGGAATAATTCCGGATTCGACCACGCATCCGCGCTGTCTAAAGAAACATAAATTGGAATATCTCCAATAATTTCAATTCCACTGTCGTTCGCATACTCCTTAAGTTTCATCCACTGTTTCAAGAAATAATACTGTTGGAACTGATAACATTCAATTTCTTTCTGTAATTTTTCACGATATGCAACTAACGCTTCCGGCTTTCTTAACTTAATGTCTTCATCCCATGCGGTCCAACTGCATCCGCCCAAGTCATCTTTCACTGCCATATAAAGAGCATAATCATCCAGCCAGAACTGATTTTCACGAACAAATTCCTGAAACTCTTCACATGCTCCTATATTGCTTCTTTCATACGCTTTTCTTAACAATACCCGACGGCTGTTATAAATTGCAGCATAATCTACACAACATTCATTCTCTCCATAAGAAAATTCTGCGCACTCTTCTTCTGTCAATAATCCTTTTTCAATCAATTCATCCAAATCGATAAAATATGGATTCCCTGCAAATGTCGAAAAAGACTGATATGGAGAATCCCCATAACCTGTCGGTCCCAAAGGAAGTATCTGCCAGATTTTCTGTTTTGCTTTTTTCAAAAAATCTACAAATTCATAACTCTCTTTGGAAAACGAACCAATTCCATACTTTCCCGGAATGCTGGAAACCGGTAGTAAAATTCCACTTTTTCTCATAGTTTTTCATCCCCTCTTTTTATTTCCGTATTCTCAATTTTTTCTATTAAATGTGGAACCAGTTTTTCAACGTATTCTGACGGACACTGTTTTACAGCCTCAATCATCATAGATAAATCATCATATCCACAAGTTTTCCTTACGACCTCAATAGCTTCCTCTACCGGAATAGCCTTCTCATCCACCATGATCCTTATTAATTCAGGAATGACAAATGCAACATATTTTCCCTCAATACCTATCTTAGCATAACTGTCCATTTTACGCAGATCATACTGATTATTACGCATTTCCTGTAAAATCTGTTTCACACAACAGTTTACCAGAAAATAATCATAATAAATCTGCTTTTCCTGCTCCGTAATCTCATCCTGTATTTCCAAATCATATAAGTGAAATTTATAGATTTCTTTATCTTTCCCAACCACATCCATATTGTAAAAAAGAATTTTCGCACTTACATCATTAAATGTGATTTCACGGCTCATATCCTGTTTTTCCAACCAGGATTTTTCCGTATGATAGTTATCAATCTGTTCCTCACGCTCTTCATAAGTTTTAATATGACGAACTCCCATAGCTTTTGCCGGCAATCCATGCTTTTTACTTTCTATAAAGAAATTCTTGGAAGTCTGTTCAAAGGAATTGGCTTTACCTACATATTCCTCCTCCACTTTTTTCAAAGTAGACATTTCCTGTCCTTTGCTGACCAAAACTCCCTCTAAAATGTCATATATCCCTAAGTTCACTAAATTGTTCTCTAAAAAACTTCCCTTTTCAAAGGCTGTGGATATATAATAAAACTTTTTCTCACCAATAGCTCTTATAAAGGTATCTACCAACCCTTTAACCATACATATAACAACACTATATATTTGTTCTTCATTTAATGCTGAAATATCTTTTCCATACATTGAAGCCGAAATATCTTCCAATTGCATATCCATATTCATAATTAGAACATTTCTCAGCAATTTTCCTTGTCCTAACATACATTCTTCCTTCTTTAGCACAACCAACAATTTTATTACAAAAAACCTTAAAAAGAGTACCTCTTAGGCATGTTCTCCGCGAGGCACGTACAATTGTTTTTCCCTATTGAAATCTTATCACACGAAAACGTTTTCAACAAGATATTATACAAAAAATACATACCAAAAAAATTTGCTGAACACCGTTAAAATGCCCATAACACAAAAAATCCTTCCCTACTTCAGGAAGGACTCTCCACAATTACATATCTAATTTTTAATCAGATTATATTCTATTTCAATCATTTTTCCATGACTGCCCATCATCAAATGCTGCAATTCTTCCATGGCTACCGCTGAAATATGGGAAAAGTTCTGACCAATAGTATATATTCCATGACCGGCATAACCCATCAATGAAATACCATCAAATCCGCAAATAGGGCGTTCTATTTGCATTTTCTTCATTGCTGTCTTTGCACCAATCGCCATCAAGTCAGATGCACACACAATGGCATCCACATCTTTTCCATATTGCATAGCAATGTCCCTTGCTTCGCTTTCGGAGAAATTAGCATATTTTATAATCAATTCCACATTTTTTTCTTCTGCCAGTTCTTTCATACCTTGCAGACGTGTTCTTGTTACATAGCTGCTTTCATCACCACAGATATAAAGAATTTTCTTAGCCTGAGTTTCTTCAACTAAAACTTTTGCTACCTCATACTGCGCTTTTTTGTGGTCGATTGTAACAGATGATATATTTTCACCAACATAAGCTTCATCAATCAGCACACATTTAAATATTTCACAAGCAATCAGCTCCTGAAACATCTGATTATCTTCATCAGCACCATAAATAATAATTCCCGTAATGCTCTGAGACTGCAAATAACGTATTAACTCTTCTGTAGTCTTGTCCTGAAACATAAATACAAAAAGTGTAATTACATCCAAATTCAGTTCCATAGCTTTTGTGATAGCACCAGATATATATCTCATAGCCATCTCATCGATTGCCTGTGTTGTTACATTCAAATCAATCATAAGAGCTACTCTTCCTGCATTTTTGGAAGAAAGCGCTGCCGCCACTGAGTTCGGTACAAAATTCAATTCCTCAACCGCTGCATTCACTTTTTTACGTGTAGCTTCACTAATGTTGGGATAATTATTTAATACTTTGGATACAGTAGAAATTGCTACTCCGGCATGCTTTGCTACATCCTTAATTGATACCATTGCTTGCGCCTTTCACTACTTCACACACTTGTCGATTACGCTGATAACGTCACTAGGCTCATATGGTTTTGAAATAAAATCTGCTGCTCCGCTCTTAATTGCAAGAATCATTTTTTCTTTCTGTCCTGCTGCTGTAATCATAATAGCAGTTGCATTTTCATCATATTTTTTTATCAGACGCAGTGCTTCCAGACCATCCATTTTAGGCATAGTAATATCAAGTGTTACAACATCTGGATTCAATTCCTTATATTTTAAATATCCATCTTCTCCATTCACAGCTTCACCCATTATGGTATGCTCTGCCTCTTCCAAAATTCTTCTCAACATTTTTCTGGAAGTTCTGGAATCATCCACAATTAATATATTTGCCATATAGTTTTCCTCACCTATTTTAATTCTAATTTATTACCAATAGTAATTACAAAATCAATTTTCTTTCCTAAAACACGAAGCGGTAATATTAATATTTCCTCTGCTGAGACCGCTTCTGCTACTGTGGAATATTCCGGTGGACAAAGCTCCAATGTATTGTCCAAATGTTCCATGCTGGTAGCAACCAGACCATTAATACAGTTTACTACTTCGCCAA
Source organism: uncultured Lachnospiraceae bacterium (assembly GCA_964605105.1). Taxonomy (GTDB): domain Bacteria; phylum Bacillota; class Clostridia; order Lachnospirales; family Lachnospiraceae; genus SFDP01. Next base: position 15,251 of record CAZSBV010000012.1, read on the forward strand.
CAGCATCCAGAGCATCTTCATCAATTGTATTGAATATTTCCTGCCCATAGGTAGAAGCCAAATTACATAACGCGTTTCCACGACCTACCATACCTGTGGTAAATCCCATTCTACCTTCTACTTCCTGAATTGCTCCGTTCTGAATTTCTCTTCGTTTTGCCAGATAACCTCTTCCCACACAAACATCTAAGTCAATAAGACGCATAATGGTTCTTACTGCCACACTGGCAATCTTTTCATATTTTGCTCCCTCAAGCGGCAAGAAAAGGGTCAGAATCTGGTCAACATCGTCACTTTTCAATTTTTCCATATCGGAAGCCGTAAAATTATTATCATACTGAAAATCAATTAAAAGCTGTTCCAACTGCTCAATCAGCATTAACTGTTGATTCTCTAATGCCTGGGCAAATGCCAGATAAGCATTTCCCTGTTTTTTCAGTAAGGTTTCTACCTGACCTTCAGTAAGATAACCTTCCTCCACTGCGATGTCACCAAAACGCATATCCATAATCGCCTGTAAACGGTTCACTCTGTCAGCCTCATCCTGAGTCATCAAGCCTTCAGCCACAGCAATAATACCTAACTTTGCACGCACTTTCCTATGCTCTGCCAACAAATCATGTAACTGTTCTTCTGTAAGTAACCCAACATCTTTTAAATAATTTCCTACAATACTTGCGATCATGTCTTTTCCCCCGCTTTTTTAGAAAATAAAGGGTAACTCAATAGAATTACCCTTTATGATTAGATAACTGGTTGATTTTCTTCAAATAACATTACGTCATAAAGATTATAGCAGAAAACATTTTATTATACAAGAATGAATTCAGAAACTTCCAAGAATTCTCAGAATTCTACCATTGACAATCAATCATTTTAATGATAATATGATTAAGTTGTAAGCGGATGTGGCGGAACTGGCAGACGCGCTAGACTTAGGATCTAGTGGGAGACCGTGCAGGTTCGATTCCTGTCATCCGCAGTAAAAAAACCTTGTAGATTCATATCTACAAGGTTTTTTATTATTGTAACCATTCAGAGCAAGCTCGAAAATCTTTCAGATTTCCTCGCTGATGGCTTCTCGCCATGTTGATATTTCTTTGTAAATTCGAATCCCAGCTCGAAAATCTTTCAGATTTCCTCGCTGATGGCTTCTCGCCAAATGAATATAATAAGAAAACGAGATGAACATAAATGCTCATCTCGTTTTTTATTATATTCGCTTGGCTTCGAATTTACACACATTTTGCCTGTTCAAGAGCAAGAGTTACTGTTGTAATGTCACATACTTCTGCTGGTCCGTAGTACTGGATAGCACCTGGATATACGAAGCAGGTATCTTCTGCCCATTCATCACGATGAGCTTCAAAGTATTTGAATGGAGCACCATCAAGTTCTACGAGAGCTTTTTTAATTACAGGTTTATCTTCTCCATGTCTTCTTTCAATGTTCATCATCTTGGTGATTGGCATACCACCGGCAACCCATTCATTTGCAGGTGCAGAAAGGTTGGAAACTTTGGATAAGTATCCGTTGTAACCATACTGGATGAGCATGAATGCATTGTATCCTAAGGAGTAGCAGTAGTCTGCATCGAAGTTAGATGGGAATGCACATCTTCCTTCATATCCTAAGAAGTGGTGAAGAGCACCAAATTTACCTGTATATGTGCCTGCTGCTTTTCTTGCATCTAATTTATCTTTTACAAGAGCAGAGAATAATTTTTCAGATTCAATTAAAGAAACCTGTACGTTTCCATGAGGGTCTCTTTCTAAGAATAACTGCTGCTGGATTGCTTCCGGAAGGATAGCAAATACTTCCATAGATTCTTTTGTTAAACCACCTTCGATGAAAGCGTATTTGTCTTTCCATGTAGGAAGTGCATTGAAAGCGTCTGCTTTGCTTCCCGCAAGAAGTTCGTTGATTTCGTGAATCAATACAGAGAATTCAGGAACGAATTCTACTACACCTTCAGGAATAATAGCTACACCGAAGTTCATACCTTTTGCAGCTCTCTTTTCAACAGAATCAGCAATGTAGTCTGCGATCTGAGAAAGGGACATTTTCTTTTCAGCTACTTCTTCAGAAACTAAGCAGATGTTTGGCTGTGTTTTTAAAGCACATTCCAAAGCAACGTGAGAAGCGGAACGGCCCATAACTTTTACAAAGTGCCAGTATTTTTTAGCTGAGTTAGCATCTCTCTGGATGTTACCGATGATTTCGCTGTAAGTTTTTGTTGCTGTATCGAAACCGAAAGAACATTCAATATCTTCATTCTTTAAGTCACCGTCGATTGTTTTAGGACAACCGATTACCTGAACGCCTGTATTGTTCGCAGCAAAGTATTCTGCAAGAACAGCAGCGTTAGTGTTGGAATCGTCACCACCAATGATAACTACTGCTGTGATGCCGTGTTTTTTACAAACTTCAGCAACAACAGCAAACTGTTCGTTAGTTTCTAATTTGGTTCTTCCAGAACCAATAATATCAAAACCACCTGTGTTTCTGTATTCATCGATATATTCGTCATCAAAAACTACGTAGTCGTCTTCAAGAAGTCCACTTGGACCTCCTTTGAATCCGTAAAGTTCATTTTCTTTGTTTGTTGCTTTTAAAGCATCATATAAACCACAGATAACGTTGTGTCCACCTGGAGCCTGTCCACCGGAAAGAATAACACCTACGATCTGTTTTTTAACTTCAGAAGTGTTTTCTCCCTTCTGGAATGTGATTTCACTCTTTCCATATGTATTTGGGAAAAGTGCTTTGATTTTTTCCTGATCAGCAACACTCTGAGTTGCTCCGCCTTCTTTAACGCAAATTTCAGAAATACCATTTCTTAACATTCCCGGAAGTTTTGGAGAATACTCATATCTTGCTTTCTGCAATGATGAAATATTCATAATTATTATCTCCTTAAAAAAATTTTCATTCTTATTTTAATACATTTTAAGAATAAAATAAACTACCATATTAAAAAAATTTCATTCTTATTCCTTAACGTAATTATTCAGTTCCTTCATAATTACGTTGCATGAGTTCCATTTAAAATTGCTTTCAGCAATGGGAACTCATGCATGTATATCATGTTTTCACGGACTCAGCAGTAAATGCTTCGTCCTGTTCTGAATAATTATTATTTAACAATACATATTATATTTCATACCACTTGATTTCATTCGCTTCCATATGCAAATCGAAGCTTGTTCCATCTCCACGGTAAACTGTTGTGTCCTGTGGTTCATATGTGTTATTAACAACACAGTATTTACCATTCTTAACATAGGCATGCACTTCAACATTGAAGTTAGAAGAGAACCATTTATGTAATTCATCTTCACTGTTCGCACTCCAAAGAATACTTCTGTAAAGGATACGGCTGTTTTCAAAGCTGTATGGAAGTCCGCTGATATATACAGAACGTCCTTTTCCAAATTCGTTAACTGCCATCTGAACTTCTTTTTCTCTTTGAACTAAAATTTCAGTTCCTTCATAAGCAAAGATGCTCTTCTTGCCTTCTCCGAAATCAACTTCTTTTGTAGTATCTTTCAGGATGAAGTGTTCCGGATGTTCTTCCCAGTTATACTTATCATAGTTCAAAGTAAATCCGGTTTCTTTTTCTACACCCATTAAGCTTGCAAGCTGTAAGAAATGTCCCTGATGCTGGTGACCGGAAGGTTCTCCTACACCAATAAATCCGCCGCCGTTATACACGAATTCACGAATCGCTGCAACAACTTCAGGATTTTCCCAATAATATCCACCTGTATGAGCTGTGTCAGCATCTCCAACGTTGATAATGACATCAATGTCATCCAATACAGATTTATCTTTTAAGATATCATCAAAAGATATAAATGCTACATCAAAAGGTGCTCCGGAAAGAGTTTCAATGATTCCCGCATAACTGTAGTTCTGTTTCTGGTATAACGCATGGTGTACCATATGGCAGCCCCATTTTCTGATT
>CAZSBV010000013.1:0-19166 GCA_964605105.1 uncultured Lachnospiraceae bacterium
AAACCTAAAGTTTTTTTAAGCTTTGCCGAAATATAAGGTACATGAAAACAAGTTTGGCCAACTTGTGGAAGTGAATATAGGCAGAACCACGGAGGGTGTGCGAAGAAGAAATGGATTTTCTTTTTTGTGTACCCTTTTTTATATTAGTGTAAGTCAAAGTTATAACGGGATTCACGAAGCATTGGTTCGGGTGAATTATAGTAAAGCTACGGACTGACAGCCGAAACAGGGAAGGAACGGGATATAAAGGACCACTGCCGGGAAAGGAAAAGATATGCCTATAAATCGGTATGTAAATACTGATGGCAGAAATATAAAATAAAACTTGAAAATAGATTCTTCTTACATAGGAATGGAATCCGGCAGGACTTATCAGTCCAGTTCGACAGGGAAGTTATCATTTCGGGTACAAATGGGAAGTACTAACAATGAATCACAAGTAAGTGGTGGATTAAATAATGGTGAAGATGCGTTGGCACAGGAGAATGCATTAAATAGCAGGACGAAATCGCAGTCTAATGAGAATGCCAATAATCAGCAGAAAACAGAGGAACAGATTCAGGAACTGAAAGACGCGCAGGGAAAACTCAATCAAACTGCCGGCATAAGACAGATACCATATCTGAACAGAGCAGAAGAATATAATGCTCTTGAGGATATCAGACAGCAGTGCATTCTCTACCTTTGGACCATTTTCTTTGGAGAAAGCAGAGCTAATGAAATGGCAGATAAGATGGGAATCAGACCCAACATGAGCCAGACCACAGGAGGAAGCGCATCCTGGATGCAGACAGGAACATTGATGCAGGGACAGGTACAGACTTTGCAAAGCTTTGGGACAAACTCTTTCACAATTACTGCGGAAAGAGAGACTGTATATATGGAATCAGAAAATACTTCGTTTTCTACCACCGGAACGGTAAAAACTGCAGACGGAAGAGAAATATCCTTCAATTTGGATGTCTCCATGAGTCGTAATTTTGTACAGTATACAAAGGAAACGGTAGAAAACGTTGCTAGTTTTATTGATCCATTAGTGATTAATCTGAATGGAAACATTGCAGAGGTATCTGATCAGAAGTTTTATTTTGATCTGGATGCAGATGGAGAAGAAGAAGCCATTTCCAGACTTTGTGAAGATAGTGGCTATCTGGCTTTGGATTTAAATCATGATGGTGAGATCAATGATGGTTCAGAATTGTTTGGAACAAAATCCGGAGATGGATTTAAAGATTTATCTGCTTACGACGAAGATGGAAACGGGTGGATCGATGAAAATGACGATGTCTGGAATAAGCTTAAAATCTGGGTTCAGGATGAACATGGCAATTCCAAACTTTATTCTCTGGCAGACCAGGGAGTAGGGGCCATCTGTTTACAAAATGTTTCTACGGAGTTTGGACAAAGAGGCAGCAGTGGTGAAGTAAATGCTGCGATACGAAATACAGGTATTTTTCTATATGAAAATGGAACCGCAGGAACCATACAGCATCTGGATCTTGCAAAAAATACAAATGGTAACATTTCAGCAGTTTGTTGAGTGTTTACAGTTAATAAAATATGCATAAATAGAACAAGCCCACATATAATGGAAGAAAACAAGTAACTATGAAGAAATTGCGTAGTTATGAAAATGAATAAATATCTGGCAGAGGTGGGCTATGGCATCTATCAAAATAAGAAGAAGTAAAGAAAAAAGAGGAGAACGGAAAGGAATACTTTTACCGGCTCTTCTTTTTTTTCTTTTGTTTCCCTATATCATCAGTGGTTTTAGTGATGTGGAAAAGCAGACTCTTGCAAAGGAAGAAGTGCCGGGACAAATCTGGGTCTTAGAAAAGAAAATCTGGGGAAGTCAGGAAGTACCGCTGGAAGAATATCTTGTAGGAATGGTAGCAGCCACCATTCCGGTGGAGTATGAGGCGGAAACGTTAAAGGCACAGGCGATTATTCTACGTTCCTATTGCGTAAATCATATGAAAAAAGAAGAGGGAAAAAAGGTAATTTATGATGATGCACTTAAAAACTATTTTTTCTCATCACAGGATTGTGAAGAGCTGTGGGGAGAAAATGCGAAAATAAATCTTGCAAAAATTAAAAAGGCAGTCAGCGACACGAAGGGTGTCATTCTGGTCTGCAATGGTGATATCGTGGAAGCCCCCTTTTGCCGAATGAGTAATGGAAAAACAAGGGACATTACGGAATATGTAGTACGAACGGAAAATTACAACTATATGAAGTCAAGGGCTTGTGAAAAAGATGAACTTGCAAATGATTTTATCCAATATATTGAAATGTCAAAAGAGGAGTTTGAAGAGATTCTGAAAAAACTTGTAGATTTGTCTACTGATAAAATTGAAAAAATAGTTTTATACAGAGATGCGAATAATTATGTAAAAGAAGTACAGATAGGGGAAGAAGTAATCGATGGAGAAGAATTTCGAGAAGCCTTCGATTTGGTATCTTCCAGTTTTTCTTTAGACAAAATAGATGATGTGATAGAAATTCAGACCAAAGGAATGGGACATGGATTTGGATTTTCTCAATATGAGGCAAATCAGCTTGCTATAAGTGGCAGGGATTATACATATTTATTAAACTGTTTTTTTGAAAATATTACTTTAGAAAAGGTATAAAGACAAAGGGATAGGAAAAACTAAGGAAAAAAGGAGGAAGAAACATGAAGCGAAGAAGAAAAAATCAACGAAGAGAAAGAATGATTATGATCGGTTCCAGTCTGTTTGTACTTACAGCTCTTACTATGACTGGAATTTATGTAAAAGAAAAAAATCAGGTTCAGGACGATGAGTATGTAGTAGATTTGTCGCAGTTGGAAATAAATGATACAGAGGATGTAATCCCGGAAACAAGTGAAGTGATTTTATCGGAAGATTCTGAAGAAGTATCTTCATCCAAGGTGGAAAACAAGGACAGTTTGTGGGAAAAAGATTATAGTTCTTTCTTTGGAGAGGATTATGAGTTGTGGAAAGAGGAGGCGGAAACTGTAATCATAGAAGAAGACATAACGGATTTTTTTGTAGTAAATCAGGAAGAGTTGACATTTTCTGATGAGGAACAGTTGTTATGGCCTATAGTAGGAAATGTATTGATTAATTACAGTATGGACAGCCCTGTATTTTTCCCAACTCTAGAACAGTATAAGTATCATCCTGCCATTGTGATTCAGGCAAAAGAGGGACAGAACATTATGGCAGCGGCCAAGGGAAAAGTAACTAAGATTGAAAAGACGGAAGAACTTGGAAATGTAATTACTATGGATTTGGGAAGTGGATATGAAATTTTTTATGGCCAGCTTTCAAATATTCAGGTAAAAGAGGGTGATATGGTAGAAAAAGGAGCCTATATTGCGGATGTGGCTGCGCCTACAAAATATTATAGTGTAGAAGGGGACAACGTTTATTTTGCTTTAAAAAAGAATGGAGAACCGGTAAATCCTATGACGAAACTGCAATAGAACATCTTTACCTAAAGTTAGGTTCGGGTTATAATACGTAAGAAGAATTTAATGGAGGAAACAACAGTGAAATATAAAGTCTGGCTGTCAATTTTGTTGAGCATAAGTCTGCTTGCAGGGTGTTCCTTCCCTTTTGTTGGTGCAGAAAGATCATCTGCGAATGGGGATGGAGACACTTTGGGATTGACGCCGGACTTTTCTTATGAAGTTGTGGAACAGACCCCTAATATTTTAGTGAATCAAATCGGATATCTGACAGATACTGGTAAAGTAGCTATTTTGCAGGGGAATGATTTAGAAAATGTTTTTTACGTATATAATGCTTTTACCAATACCAAGGAATATGAAGGTACGCTGATGGCAGACAATCTGGGAATGAAAGAGGGAACAAACAGCGAAGAACAGGAAGAAGAAACGGTTAGTAAAGACATTTATCTGGCAGATTTTTCCGAAGTAAAAGTACCGGGGACTTATTATATTTATCATCCCAATCTGGGATATTCTTATGAGTTTAAAATTGGAGCAGGTATTTATGATGAGTTGGAGAGAACCGTGTTATCTGCTTTGGAAGAGGATATCAATGATACCTCACAGATTTGTTATCAATTGGCAGGACTTTTGATTACAAAAGAGTTATATCCAGACAATTTATTGGAACCGGAAAGACTGGATAATATATGTAAAGAAAAAATAGAAAAACTGATGTTAGCTCAGGATGCGAATACAGGAAATGTTTATGCCAATATTTCCAGTGCCAAATTAATACAAAATATGGATGAGGCACAAAAGCAGCAATATATATCTCTTGCGGCTACAGCAGAGTTTGCAGGTACGCTTGCAATTTTTGCTTATCAAATGAGAGAGATTGACTGGAATACAGCTTATCAGTATCAGGCAGCAGCAGAAAAAGCTTATCGTGGAATTCAGAACAGTCTGGATAATGTAGGGTTTGATGCAGGATATTTCGCAGCAACTTATTTGTATCGATTAACAGGAAGAGCAAAGTATGCCCAGGCCGTTAGTCAGTATCTTAGTATGAAGGAAGAGCAAAAAAGTTATACAGAGTATGACTTTACCCTATTTGGTGATTATGCTTATTTAACACTTCGATATGGAACGAATCTGGAATGGAGTGAACTTATCATGAAGAAAATCATGAATCAGGCAGAAGAGATTTCTCTCTCCAGTGGAAAAAATAATTACTATGTTTCTGACAAAAGAGAGTATAATGATATTGATGGTAAACTTCGTGATATGTCCAATCTTGCATTGGTAAACTATATTATTACAAATCATGAGTATAGTACGTTACAAAAAAATTATCTGGATTATTTTTTAGGGAGAAATCCTTATAATATTTGTTTTGTGGATGGATTTGGTACCAGAAATGCGGCAGAGGAAGAAATTAGCATAAATGCTACCAATAGTGGATTGTTCTACTTGCTGTTGCAGAGTACAAAATTATAAGAAGATGATCCGATGTGGAGAATTTTGTATAAAATAGAAGATAAATGATAGGATTTTAAAGGAGAATGAATATGAAAATTGTAGTTTTGGCAGGGGGATTAAGTACAGAACGTGATGTATCTTTTAGTTCCGGAAGTATGGTATATAAAGCATTAAAACAAAATGGACATCAGGTAATTATGTTGGACGTATACTTGGGATACGAAGGTGATATAGATGGTATTTTTGAAAAGGATATTGACTGGGCAGCTGAAGTTGGGGCTGTAACAGAAAAAAATCCGGATTTAGAAGCAGTAAAAAAACTGCGAAAAGACGGCGGAAGAAATTTCTTTGGACCGAATGTAATTACTCTTTGTCAGGAAGCAGAAGTGGCATTTTTAGCACTTCATGGTGAAAATGGAGAAAATGGTAAGGTACAGGCGGCATTAGATTTGATGGGAATCCGTTATACAGGAACAGATTATTTGAGTAGTGCCATCTGTATGGATAAAGGTCTTACGAAAGATATGTTTGCTTTATTCGGGGTACCGACACCGGCAGGAATTAAATTGAAAAAGAATGAAAGTGATCCCGGTACGGTTCCGCTTCCTTGTGTTGTAAAAGCCTGTTGTGGCGGCTCCAGTGTAGGAGTGGCGATGGCAAATACACCGGAAGAATACGAAGCAGCTAAGAAAGAGGCATTTCAGTATGATGACGAAGTGGTAATTGAGCAATACATAAAGGGAAGAGAATTTTCCGTAGGTGTTATGGATGGGAAGGCTTTACCGGTAATTGAGATTGCACCGTTACAGGGCTTCTATGATTATAAGAACAAATATCAGGCAGGAAGTACTGTAGAAACCTGCCCGGCAGAATTGAGTAGCGAAAAAACAAAAGAAATGCAGGCATATGCAGAAAAAGCATTTAAGATTCTTCGTTTGAAAAATTATGCCCGTATGGACTTTATGATGAGTGAAACAGAACAAATCTTCTGTTTAGAAGCAAATACATTACCGGGAATGACGCCCACATCATTGTTACCACAGGAAGCAGCGGCAGCCGGAATTTCTTTTGACCAATTGTGTGAAATGATTATTGCAGCGGCATTGAAATAAGTATTAAATGTATATTCTGTAAATAAGATAAAAGATTACTGTTTAAACCATGATGGAAGACGGCAGAGTGGAGATTATAAAAATGAAGAATTTGACTATAGAGAATATAGTAAAAGTGTGTGAAGGCACATTATATGGAAAAGATTTAATAACGGAAAGTGGTAAAGAAGCAGCCGGTGTAGTATTGGATTCACGTTTGCTACAGGAAAATTATGTGTTTATAGCTACAAAGGGAGAAAAGGTGGATGGACACAAGTTTATCCCTTCGGTATTTGAAAAAGGTGCATTGGCTGTTATTTGTGAGGAGGTCCCGGAAGAACTGCCCGGTCCCTGCATTCAGGTAGAAGACAGCTTTCTTGCCTTGAAAAAGCTTGCCGCATTTTACAGACAACAGTTAGACCTGAAAGTAATTGGCATTACAGGAAGTGTAGGAAAGACCAGTACCAAAGAATTTGTGGCGGGTGTGTTATCTGCAAAATACAACGTTTGGAAAACTCAGGGGAACTTTAACAATGAAGTGGGACTTCCATTAACTGTTTTACAGTTGAGAGATGAGCATGAAATTGCGGTATTGGAAATGGGAATCAGTGATTTCGGTGAAATGCACAGATTAAGTGAAATTGCAAGACCGGACATTTGTATTTTAACCAATATTGGTCAGTGTCATCTGGAATTTTTAGGAGACAGGGATGGAGTCTTAAGAGCAAAAACAGAAATTTTTGATTTTATGAATCCGGAAGGCACTATTTTTGTAAATGGTGATGATGATAAGTTAATTACGCTGAAAAAAACATGGAAAGAAAAGCTAGTGACTTTCGGAAGAAATAAGACAAATGATGTTTTCGCTGTAAATGAAGTTTCTAAGGGTCTGTTGGGAAGTGTAGTAGATATTCAGGGTAAAGTAGATCTATCAGCAGTACAAGTACCGCTTCCGGGGGAACATATGGTATTAAATGCTCTGGCTGCCGGTTCAGTTGCAGATATGCTGGGGCTGTCAGTAGAAGAAATTAAGGCAGGGATGAAAAAGGTAGAATCTGTCAGTGGAAGAAGTAATATTATTCCATTTCAGGATTTTGTATTGATTGATGACTGCTACAATGCGAATCCGGTATCTATGAAGGCAGCTATAGATTTATTACAGTCTGCGAACGGAAGAAAGGTAGCTATCTTAGGAGACATGTTCGAGTTAGGAGAAGAAGAAAAAGAACTTCACTTCGAAGTAGGACAATACACAGCGGGAAAAGTAGATTTTGTTATCTGTATTGGAAATCTTGCAAAATATATCTATGAGGGGGCAATGGAAGATAAGGACAAAGATACCCGACTACTATATCTGAAAGAGAAAGAAGATTTATATCCTCATTTAGAATATATAATAATGCCGCAAGACACTATTCTTTTGAAAGCATCTCACGGCATGGGATTTGCAGATATTGTATCCTGGTTTGAAAAAAATTATTCTTAAACAAGAGCTTTGTTCTTAAAATACATAGTCTTGATCTGGTCGGAAACATAACCGGCCAGATTTTTTTTGGTCTCTTTGTCTAATTCATTTGGATAAATGGGTTGTCCGTATTCAATAACAACATGAGTCTTTTTGATTTTAGGTAGGTGATCTTCAAAAATATCTGCCACATTATTTAATGCAATAGGAATAATGGGACAGCCGGATTTTTCAGCCAGTTTAAAACTGCCGCCATGGAATGGCAGGAAAGTATCATTTTCTCTATTACGGGTTCCTTCCGGGAAAATGCACATGGAAATTCCTGATTTCATTTTATCGATTCCTGCAAGAATAGTCTTTAATCCCTGTTTGATATCCTGACGGTCTAAGAATAAACAGTGTAAATTACGCATCCAGTTACGAAGTAATGGATAACGTTCCATTTCCTTTTTAGAAATATAACCTGTAGGACGTGGCACTCTAACATAAGTCAAAAGAATGTCAAAGTAGCTGCGGTGATTTGCTACATAAAGAACAGCTTCATCTTTAGGTACATTTTCTTCGCCCAAAACAGTTACCTCTACACCGGTCATAAAGAGAAGTACATTAAATGCCCATTTTACAATTGCAAGGGAAGAACGGTTCTTTAAGTCCATATTAAAGTGACCGATGATCCATTCAATAATCAACAATGGAATACTACATACCAAAAAAACGACTAAAAAAATTGCCATACATAAAAAACGTATCATATGAGTTCCTTCTTTCTCGTGAAAATAAAAAATATATATCAAACAAAACGTATTTGCGTCAAACAATATAGTTTTTAATACGATGTGCTGATATATGAATAACCAACTTTAAGTATACAAAAAAAATAAAGGTAAAACAAGGAATTTCTATTATTTAACAATGATTTGAGAAAAATGCATAGAAGATATTTTTGAGCAAGATGAGAATATATGAGGTTGGGGCGGAATATATTGTAGATAACTTAAAAAGAACCGGGTGTAATATGAAAGCAGGGAGAACATGGATTATCTCAATACTTATTTTGGTAATATTGATCGTTTTAGGGATGCAGATACAGGGTTGTGAATTTAAAATTATTCCACAGGAGCAGGAGAGGCGTGAAGTAGAGTTTATCATTGTCAGTGAAGAGTGTATTCCAAAGGAAATACAGACTTTAATCGAAACCAGAAAAGAGGAAGAGATAAAGCTTACCTATGTGGATGATGATAACAGATACATTATAATTGGATATGGAAAACAGAGCACAGGAGGGTATTCTATTTACATTAAAGATTTATACGCAACCGACAATGCATTGTATGTGGATACTTGTCTTTTAGGACCGAAAAAGGGAAGTAATAAGAAAGAAGCCCCTTCTTATCCTGTAATTGTATTACAAATAGCAGAAATGGGCTTACCTGTAGTTTTTAAATGATTAATGTGGTATACTATACGCGAAGAAAAAACAGTAAAAAGGAGTAAACAAAATGCTGCTGATTAAAAATGGATATATTCTGGACCCGGAAAGTGGTTATGAAGGGGATGCAGACATCCTTGTAGAAAATGGACGAATCAAAAAGCTGTATAAAGGTTTTACCGGAATGGTAGATGAATCCCTATTTGAAGATTTGGAAGTAATTGATGCAGATGGTTTTTATGTGGCACCGGGACTGGTGGATGTGCATGTACATTTCAGAGATCCGGGATTTGAGTATAAAGAAGATATTGAAACAGGGGCAAGGGCAGCTGCAAAAGGTGGTTTTACTACAGTTGTGCTTATGGCAAATACCAAGCCTGTGGTAGATAATGAAGCAACTCTAAGCTATATTTTAGAAAAAGGAAAAACAACGCCTATTCATATAGAGACCTGCTGTAGTGTCAGTAAAGGACTGCAAGGCAAAGAATTATGCGATTACAAAACATTGTTGGAAAAAGGAGCGGTAGGATTTACTGATGATGGAATTCCTTTGTTGGAAGAAGGTCTGGTGACGGAAGCCATGACTCAGATTGGAAAACTGGAAGTTCCTATCAGTCTTCATGAGGAAGATCCTAACTTAATTACTAACAATGGTATCCATCGTGGAAAAGCATCGGAACATTTCGGAATCGGTGGTTCCCCAAGAGAAGCTGAGGTTACCATGGTTGCGAGGGATATTGAAATTGCTAAGAAAACCGGCGCCATTGTAAACATTCAGCATATCAGCTGCAAGGAAACCGCTCAGATGATAAGGGAAGCCAAACAGGAAGGTTTTACTAATATTCATGGAGAAGCAACACCTCATCATTTTACCTTGACAGAGGAAGCGGCAATCCAGCATGGAACTATGGCAAAAATGAATCCGCCACTTAGAACCAAGGAAGACAGGAAAGCAATTATTGAAGCGATCAAAGATGGCACTCTGGATATCATTGCTACCGACCATGCGCCTCACAGTGAAGAAGAAAAAGCGAAAGCGATTACAGAAGCGCCAAGCGGGATTTTAGGATTGGAGACAGCGTTTGCACTGGGAATTGGTGAATTGGTAGAAAAAAATGATATGCCATTAATGGATTTAATTGATAGAATGAGTTATGCACCGGCGAAGATGTATAAGTTAGATGCAGGATACATTAAAGAAAATGGACCGGCGGACTTTATTATTTTTGATCCAAATGAATTTTGGAGAGTAGAAGGATTTTTATCAAAATCAAAGAACTCTCCATTCCTGGGAAAAACAGTACTTGGTAAAATTAAGAAAACAATTTGTGCAGGCAAAGTTGTTTATGAAGATGAAGCGTAAATGAAAATGGAGGATATTATGGCACAGAAGAAAAAAGTAATGGCCACAGTAGTGGAACAAAAGCAGCTGGCACCCGGAATTTTTGATATGTGGTTAAAGACCGAATTAGCTATGGATGCGAAGTGCGGACAGTTTATCGGAGTATACCCACAGGATAAGAGTAATTTGCTTCCAAGACCAATCAGTATCTGTGAAGTAAATAAAGAAGAAAGTATGCTTCGAATTGTATATCGTGTAGCAGGAGAAGGAACCGAAGAATTCTCCCATTACACAGCGGGAACTATAGTTCCTGTTTTGGGAATCTTAGGTAATGGTTTCCCGGTAGAAGAAGGAAAAGGTAAGAAAGCATTCCTTATGGGCGGTGGTATCGGTGTCCCTCCGATTGTACAGCTGGCAAAAGAATTAGATGCCCAAAAGCAAGCTATAATCGGTTACCGAGATCATAATTTATTTTTAAAAGAAGATTTGCAAAAATATGCTAATGTTTATATTGCAACGGAAGACGGAAGTGCAGGAACCAAAGGTAATGTTATGAATGCTATTGAAGAAAATGCATTGGAAGCAGATGTAATTTTTGCCTGTGGTCCAATGCCAATGTTGCGTGCTATCAAAAAGTATGCGGCTGAAAAAGGAATTCCTGCTTACATTTCCCTGGAAGAAAGAATGGCTTGCGGTGTGGGAGCATGTCTGGGCTGTGTATGCAAGACTACTAAGAAAGACCATCATTCTCATGTAAACAATGCAAGAATCTGTACCGATGGTCCGGTATTTCTGGCAGAAGATGTAGATATTTAAGGTGCCGGAAACAGAAGTTAAAGGAATAATTACATTTCAGAATAGGATAAGGAGACAGAACATGAAAAATACAAAAGTGACCATTGCGGGCGTGGAATTTAAGAATCCTGTTATGACTGCATCCGGTACCTTTGGTTCCGGTATGGAATACGGAGAATTTGTAGATTTAAATAAATTGGGAGCGGTAGTGACCAAAGGGGTAGCAAGCGTACCATGGCCGGGAAATCCAACCCCAAGAGTAACAGAAGTTTATGGAGGAATGTTAAACGCTATTGGTTTACAGAATCCGGGAATTGATGTATTCATTGAGCGTGATTTGAAATTTTTACAGCAGTTCGATACCAGAGTGATTGTAAATGTTTGTGGAAAAACTACAGAAGATTATATTGATGTGGTGGAAAAATTAGGAGATACCAATGTTGATATGTTGGAAATCAACGTATCCTGTCCTAATGTAAAAGAAGGTGCTATTGCTTTTGGGCAAAAGGCAGATGCTCTTTACAATATTACTTCTGAAATCAAGAAGCATGCAAAACAGCCGATTATTATGAAATTGAGCCCTAACGTAACAGACATTACAGAAATGGCAAGAGCAGCGGAAAGTGCAGGAGCAGATGCATTATCTTTAATCAATACTTTAACAGGTATGAAAATTGATATCTATAGAAGAAATTTTGCTCTGGCAAATAAGACCGGTGGAATGAGTGGACCGGCAATTAAACCGGTTGCTGTCAGAATGGTATATCAGGTGGCAAACGCAGTTAAGATTCCAATCATTGGTATGGGTGGAATTGCCAATGCAGAAGATGCTTTGGAATTTATGATGGCAGGAGCTACCGGAGTTGCGGTAGGCGCTATGAACTTTATCAATCCATATGCAACTGTAGAAACGGTAGAAGGAATTGAAAAATTCATGGAACAGCAGAACATTGAAAATCTCACAGATATTATTGGCTGTGTGAAATAAAATATAGTCATAATCAACCTCCCGGGTGAATACATTTGTATAAGAAGTAATGGTTCAGCAGAAAGCTGAACTGTTAGAATAGGAACACCTTGGGAGGTTTTTTATGGAATTAAAAAAGGCAAATTTACATATGGACCAGGTAAAATGTCAAATAAATACACAGATTACGTTAGAGGAGGATAAAAATATCAGTGACCGTAACCCGGATGCAGACAGGATTTTAATGGAAAAGGGGAGAGTGGTCATTGAGGAGCTGCGGCCGGGTATGGATAGTTTATCCATGAAAGGGAAATTGGTGTATGAAGTGCTTTATCTTGGCGAAGACGGGAACAGTGGTCTGTATCGGATACAGGGAGAGATTCCCTGGGAAGAAAAAGTCAGAGTAGAGGGAATGGAGTCCATTGATAATCCGCAGGTAGTAGCAAGTATTGAAGATTTGCGAAGCAGTCTTATCAATTCCCGAAAAATAAATACCCGTAGTCTGGTCAATTTCTGTATTAAGGCCAGAGAAATCAGAGATGAGGAAATTCTACTGGATATTGAAGACTCTATAAATATGGAAATTAAGAAGGAGCCCTACTCCCAGTCAGTTATTGTAACAGATAAAAAGGATGTATTTCGGATCAAAGAAGATTTAGAGCTGCCTTCCTCACTTCCGCCAATAGGAGAAGTATTATGGAAATATCTGGATTTGGGAAAATGGGAAATTAAACCACTGGAAGATAATATTGGAATTCAGGGAGAGGTACATCTATTTATTCTTTATGAAAGTGCAGAAGAACAACCACAGATCAAATCCTATGAAACTACCATTCCTTTCAGTGGAAATATCGAATGCCCCGGAACCAATAGCTGCATGGTAGCGGATATCACACCCCAGGTGAGCTTTTCCAATCTTAGTGTGAAGCAGGATTATGACGGAGAAGACAGAATGCTGGATGTAGAGATGGTATTGGATATCCCTATTCAAATTTATGAGCAAAGAGAGATGGAGCAGGTGACGGATATTTATGGTACTTCCATGGACATTACACCGGAATATTCCTCCGGAATCTGCAAATTGATTCGGGATAAATATCAGGGAAGGTGCAAGGTTGTAGAAAGCCTGAAACTACCAGCTTCCTCGGGGAAAATTCTTCAGATCTGCCATGTGAAGGCGCAGGCTTCTATAGAAGATTCTGAAATGGAAAACGATGGCTTGAATATGGAAGGAATCCTGAATGTGATGCTAATGTATATTACCGATGATGAACATAGAAAATATGAGGTTATGAAAAAGGATGTTCCATTTGTATTCTCCATGGAAAATTTAAATGTATCCACTAAGAGTAAATGGAAAATAAATCCTATGATAGAGCAATGTAGTGCTGTGATTCTGGATGAAAATAGTGTTGAGATTAAATGTGTAATCTGTTTTGATGTGATGATAGAAGAATTCAAAGAGAAAATATCTGTCAGTAATGTCAGAATCAAACCTTTTGATGAGGATATGGTTAATAATGCTCCGGGCATGGTGGTGTATATTCCGTCAAAAAAAGAAAATATCTGGCATGTGGGAAAACGTTACTGTGTTTCTCAGGAATCCATTAAAGAAATTAATCAGTTGACCGGAAATGAGATTGAACGAGGTCAAAAAATATTGTTGGTCAAAGGAATGAGTTAACGGCTGATAGAGTTACATTGGTAGAAAATGAAAAAATACCCTCTGTCATGAGACAGAGGGTAAATTATATGTATTAAGATTTTGCTATGCAATAGTTTCTGCACTTTCTGCAGCCCATGCGTCGAATTTTTCTAATACAGCCTCGTAAGTTTTCTGGGAGATTTCAGGTAATTCACCGCCCCAGGTTTCCTGCGCCTGTTGGAAGCCTTTTTTAAAAGCTTCTCTCATTTCTTCAATCTTATCAGGATCGCCACCACAAAGAGCCTTTGCAAAATCAACGATTCTGTCAGAGGTCTGAGTTACTCCCCAGTATCCGTCTTCAGCGATGTCAGCCTGTGCCTGCGCTTTAGTAGCAGCATCTACAGTAAAGTTACCGGTTCTAAGAAAACTCCAGATATCATCCGCAGTACCGATGGCATTTCCCTGACCTAACATAATCTTTTCTACCAGACTTTTTAACTGAGCAGTTCTTGCTTCAGCGTCGGCTTTTAATTTGTTCACTAAAGCAGTATCCTGTGTGTATATTTTTTTTGTACTTGCTGTTCCTTCTGTAGTAGATGGTTCATAAACAACACCGGAATCTACCTTGCTTTCAGCAGTTATATCTTCCGCTTTTTCAGTATTGGTTTTTGCTTTTGTTTCATAGTTGCTGTATCCAGCACTATAATTAGTAATTCCATTTACGCTCATAGTCGACTCCATTCTGCAGACACTTAAGAGAAATGCTGTCTGCCGCATACCTGATGAAACTTGGCGTGCAAGTTTCGAATAATAAGTTACAAAAACAATTTTCTACTATGTATATCGGCATAATATTTTTTAATATTAGCATTTTGACGAAGAATCTATTGATAAATTGGCAGGTACAAGCCTTGACGAAGAATATAAGATTGTATATAATTAAATACAATTTAATGTATATTGTATACAAAATGATAATTTAGCAGAAATTGAATTTGATACATATAAAAGCAATTAGTATAGGAGGGGCTATGGAAAAAATCAGTATTAATGCAATGGCAAAAATCAATCTTGGACTGGACGTGTTAAGACGCAGAGAAAACGGATACCATGATGTAAAGATGATTATGCAGACGGTCAATATTTATGACACTTTGGATTTTGTGAAAACACAGGAGCCTAAAATTGTAGTTAAAACAGACACTATGGAACTTCCTACAGATGAGAATAATCTAATCTATAAAGCTGCAAAGCTTTTATTTGATAAATGTGAGGTAACCGAAGGGGTGGAAATTACCTTAACGAAGAGAATTCCGATTGCTGCCGGAATGGCAGGTGGAAGTACGGATGCGGCAGCAGCATTAGTTGGAATCAATCAGTTGTTTGATTTAGGATTGACGACAGAAGAATTAAAGGAAATCGGTGTGAAAATTGGAGCAGATGTTCCTTATTGTATTGAAGGAGGAACTGCTTTAAGTGAAGGAATCGGTGAGATTTTAACCAAACTGCCGGATGCACCGGATTGTTTCGTAGTAGTGGCGAAACCGGAAATTAGTGTTTCTACAAAATATGTATATGAAAACCTTCATGCTAACGAATTAAAGTATCATCCGGACATTGATGGAATGGTAGAAGCAATTCGTGAAGGCAATTTAGACGGTGTATGCCAACGTATGGAAAATGTATTGGAAACAGTTACAGAAACAAAATATCCGGTAATTTCGGAAATTAAAAAATTGTTAAAAGATGCGGGAGCTGAAAATTCTTTGATGAGTGGAAGCGGCCCTACTGTATTTGCAATTTTCAAAGAAGAAGAAGCTGCTGAAAAAGCATTAGAGCGTGTTGTGAACAGTGGATTGGCAAAACAAAGTTTTGTAACTGTATTTGCTAAAAAAACGCAGATTCAGGTGTAAAAACAATTCGGCTAAGGGCAGAATTATTGTAAACAGACTTAATAGATACATAAGATAGCCAAAAGAGAAGGGAAAGAAAAATGGGAAGTATATTTCAGCAGGATATGGATGAATACTTACCTCTCAGAGATGTAGTATTTAAAACTTTAAGACAAGGGATTTTGACAGGAGAATTAAAACCGGGTGAAAGATTAATGGAGATTCACCTTGCCAATAAATTAGGAGTAAGCCGTACTCCGATCAGAGAAGCGATTCGTAAATTGGAGCTGGAAGGTCTTGTGACCATGATTCCAAGACGTGGGGCAGAAGTGGCACAGATTACGGAAAAGAGTATGAAAGACGTTTTGGAGGTACGAAAAGTTCTGGATAATCTTTCGGTTGAACTTGCCTGTGAAAGAATTACGGAAGAGGAAAAAGAGAAGCTTCAAAATGCGTGCGTAGATTTTGAAGATGCGGTAAAAACTGGGGATTTTTCCATGATAGCTAAGACCGATGTGGCATTCCATGATATTATTGTAGCAGCAACCAGAAATATTCGTCTTTCTCAGATGGTAAATAATCTGGCAGAACAGATGTATCGCTATCGTTTTGAATATATTAAGGATAGTTCCCAGCACAGTCGTTTGGTACAGGAACACGAAGAAATCTGTCAGGGAATCATCAGTGGTGATAAGGAGAAAGCCTTGGCAGCTATTGAGGCGCATATTGATAATCAGGAAATTGCTGTTTTGAATCAGATACGCATAGACAGAGAAAAGAGAGCATAATCTGTATAAGATAATTTTATTCGTCCATACTTACTTTAAGAGTTATTATTAATGGATATTTGTGAGAACGAAAGGTTTTCAAGCGTTATTCATATATAAGTATGGAAAGGATAGAGTTATGGAAAGTATAAAACAGGGAATTATCCTATGTATGATGACATTTGCTTTTTGGGGAGTTTTGTATCCACAGTTTAGTCTGGTGGAAGAAAGTTATGAAATTATGCAGTCCAAAAAAAATCCGCGGGAAGATTTTTTTGCTATATTAGAAGCGGACAAAGGAGAACTTGTCATCAGCAGTAAATTGTTGGAGCTTTTAAGAGCGAGACAAGAAAATTAGGAAATAAGATAGAATGGAGCGACATGCTTTATGGGAGAAACGAATCTGAAAGATCTGCCCATTGGTGTATTTGATTCTGGCGTAGGTGGTCTTACGGTAGCAAGAGAGATCATGCGACAGATTCCAAATGAAAGAATTGTATATTTTGGAGATACTGCCAGAGTACCTTATGGTGGAAAATCCAAGGAGATTGTCACGAAATACTCACAGCAGATTGTACGTTTTTTAAGAACCCAGAATGTAAAGGCGATTGTCATTGCCTGTAATACAGCCAGTGCATATGCTTTGGAACAAATTGAAAAAGAAATAGATATTCCTATTATTGGGGTGGTAAAACCCGGAGCAGTGACCGCTACGAAAGCCACACGAAATGGGAAAATAGGAGTCATTGCAACGGAAGGCACTATTAACAGTCAGATATATACCCAGTACATAAAGAATTTAAGGACAGATGCTGAGGTTTTGGGAAAAGCCTGTCCATTGTTTGTTCCTCTGGTAGAAGAGGGCTTGCTGGAAGATCCGGTGACGGATGAGATTGCCCAGAGATATTTAAGTGTTTTGATAGATTCCGGAATTGATACCTTGATTCTTGGCTGTACTCATTATCCTTTAATACGGAGTACGGTAGGTAAAGTCATGGGAGACAAAGTAACATTGGTGAATCCGGCGTATGAAACTGCCATTGAACTGAAACGCCTGTTAGAAGAAAATAATATGCTACAGGATGAAAAACCGGCGTTAGGAACCAATCAGTACCAGTTCTTTGTAAGTGATGGAGCAGAAAAATTCCAACATTTTGCCAATACTATTTTTAAATACGGAATTCTTGCAGTGAAGCAGATCAATATTGAAGAATACTAGAATTTTAATAGCAATGTTTGCTCTGAATGAAAGGAAACGTGAATAGAATGACGAAAGATGTTATGATTTCTATCCGGGGAATCCAGTTTGATAACGGACAGGATGGAGAGAAAATTGAAAGCATTCAGATGGGGGAATATTATAACAGAAATAATACCCATTATATTATGTTTGATGAAATAATTGAGGGTATGGATGACCCTGTAAAAAGTATGATTAAATTTAAAAAAGGGGAAATGCATCTTAACAAAAAAGGTCCCATTAATGTGACGATGGATTTTTTGGAACATAAAAAGACTTTGACCGATTATAGGACTCCTTTTGGAAGTATTGTAATCGGAGTGGAAGCTACGAAAGTAAATTTTGAAGAAGAAGAAAAAAGAATTGTAGTAAAAGTAGATTATGCCATGGATGTAAATTATGAACATCTGGCTGATTGTAAAATTAAGATTGATATCCGTGCGAAAGATGGAGAAGCATTCTCGTTGAGAAATTAAAAAAGTGTTGGTTTTGAACCAACACTTTTTGTTTTGTATAGACTCGCAAACTCGTGCTTTGCACTTTACTGTCTGTTTCACTATTTTACTGATTTTGCACCAGCTTTTTCCTGTGCCGCTTCAACAGTACGTTTCCACCAGCCCTTTTTCTTCTGTTCTACCGGTGCTGATTTACCATGAAGTCCTTTTACGCCTGTAATGTAAATTCCACTGACAGTTGCCTTTACTTCCTTTTTAACAGGAATGCTGTCGAAAATCTTTTCATCAGCAATCAGGGTCATAATCTGTGGTCCGATTTTGGCTTTTACTACAGGAAGTTTTGTGTTCTTTGCAAATCTGTTTGCAGATTCCATAACCTGCGAAGGGAGACCTGCATCTTTCATTTTCATTCGTTTTTTATCGATGATAAGCATGGAAACAGTCTGTTTCATTGCCTCAAGCTGCTGCTGTTGCTCTTCCTGTTTCTTCTGGGCTTTTTTGCCTACAAAGTATAAAACAACCACGGCTGCAATTAAAACGAGTAAAACGACGATGAGTACGATTGTACTAGTCTTCACGTGTCATTCCTCCTTATTTTGTTTTTAACCAATTGCAAATATTCTAACATGGGTTTTTGAATTACGCAAGTAAATCATGGGTATATCTATAAGAAATATGAAGAAAATAAGGGGTTTTATGAAGATGATCAGAACTCTTTTCCGAGTGATAAATATTGTGTTGGTTTTGGAATTAATTTTTCGTGGGAAAAAAGAAACAGAAAGCACCTGGGCATGGATTTTGTTACTGCTAAATTTTCCAATAGTAGGTTTTTTCCTATTTTTGCTGACAGGGCAAAACATTCCTAAACAGAAGCGTGAGAGAAAAGAAGAATACATCGGGGCTTTAACGGAGGATAATCATGTGGAGATACTGACCACAGGAGAGGATAAGTTTGAAGCTGTATTTTCGGATATTTTAAATGCCAAGAAGGAAATTTTGATTCAATACTATATTTTTAAAGATGACTTTTTGTTTGAAAAAATGAAAGAAGTGTTATATAAGAAGGTCTCGGAAGGAGTAGAGGTGAGGCTTTTATATGATAGTCTGGGGAGCCGAAAAGTCAGCCGCAGGAGCTGGAATGAAATGAGAAGAAAAGG
>CAZSBV010000014.1:0-18493 GCA_964605105.1 uncultured Lachnospiraceae bacterium
GATGAAGCATTAGATGATTTTGAAAATGGTAGAGTGATTTCCGAAGAAGAAATGTGGGCGGAGCTTGACACTATCTAAGCAGGTGCATTGTGAAAAAGAGTTACAAGATAGAATTTGCTCATAGTGGCAGAAACGATATGCGACAGATGAAGAAGTATATTCTTGATACGTTCAAATATCGTGAACTTGGCGAAAACTTTACCAAGAAGATGAAAGAAGCTGCTAGGAGTTTAAAGACATTACCTACAGGATATGATACGGTTGGATTTAGGTATCGTGGATATGACATTTATTTAAAACCGTATCGTACATATTTATTTTTTATATAGTAGACGAGCCGACTAAGACAGTTACTATTTTGCGTGTTATGCAGGATGGTATGAATTGGAAATTTATCTTGCAACGTTGGCTACAAGACAATGAATAGTCCGACCATGTTTTGACCTTAAAACTGTAAAAACTAGGTGTTTTAAAGCACTTTTAATAGAAAAACAGGGGTTCAAAACAACGTAAATTCAAGGAATTTCATCATCTGAACGCTTCCATTATAACGTGAAGGTGGACGTACAGTAGGTTCAGGCCGTGTTGCTACAATCATCGAATAATTTCGAGTGATAGTTCACTAAACTAGTATAATCAAGACTCCCGAGAGAAATCTTGGGAGTTTTTTACGTGCAAAATTCTTTACGTGAAAAGGCGATAGGGGTATTATAAAAACAGTTGTAGATTAATTTTTATAAAAGGTGTCAGAACAGTAGTGATGGTAGCAGAAGAGATAAAAAGATATTGTATGGAAAAACATAAGGCATGTGAAACTTATCCATTTGGAGATGTGCCAATATGTTACAAATTGCATGGAAAGATTTTTGCGCAGGTTTATCCTTATGAGTGGGATTACAAAATTACGCTTAAGTGTACTAGGGAAATGGGAGAGTTTTATAGAATGGTCTATCCGGAAAAAGTCGTAAGAGGGTATCATTGTCCACCAGTACAGCAGCCATATTGGAATACGATTTATTTGAACGATTTTCCGGATGATGAACTTTTAAATATGATAGACCATGCATATGAAACAGTATTTCATAGTTTTAGCAAGAAAGTACAAATGCAAATAATGGAAGAATGAAACAAACAAGAAGATAATCAATGAATATATACGAAACCTGCCCGGTATAAAAATATTATTTACCAGATTCATAAAATATTATTTTAAGTAATAAAGTATAATAATTTCAAATATCATGGAAAATCATTAACATGAAAAAAATAAGAAGCTATCCATGTTCAATACTCATTCCCATGGTTATCAGCATCCTGGTAATTATCCTTATAACAAACACCTTGTTCGCAAGTGTTTTTAGTGGAGTCCTAAAAAGAGTTATGTTGATTCGAGAAGGTGATTCCCAGCCATCCATAGAAAAACTTCTCCTATTGGCCAAAGAACCACTAGGTAAGACCATGTATGTTTGGGGAGGCGGCTGGAATGAGGAAGATACCGGTGCAGGAGCGGAAGCTGTAACTTTGGGAATCAGTCCTGTCTGGGAAGAATTTGCCCTAAAGCAGGATGAAAATTATGACTTTAATCATACGCGGTATCAGATACAGAATGGGTTGGATTGTTCTGGATATATTGGCTGGTTGGTCTATAATTTGTTGGAAACAGAGAGTGGAAAAGAAGGATACGTGGTAAGTGCTTCCGAAATGGCAAAATATCTTTCAGACAAAGGTTTAGGTGAATATACAGTAAGTTCAGAAGTGAACCACTGGCAGCCGGGAGACATTATGAGCATGAAGGGGCATGTGTGGATGTCTTTGGGCAGCTGTGAAGATGGAAGTGTAGTCGTGTTACATGCAAGTCCTCCCGGAGTAACGTTATCGGGGACATTACTGCCGGATGGAAGCGAGAGTATGGCGTTGGAACTGGCAAAAAAATACATGAGTCTTTATTACCCCCAGTGGTATGAGAAGTACTCTGTAAAACCTTGTGAATATAAGTATCTTACAGATTCAGACCGCATGCGTTGGAGTCAGGAGATTTTATCTGATAAGTATGGATTGATGGAAAAAAGTGCAAATGAAGTTCTTGAGTGGATGTATGGGGAAAAGTGAGAAATAGGCAAAATTAAAGTGCTAAATATGAAATTATGTCAACTTGAAAACATTTCTCACAAGCCTTATAATTTTACTAATATATTGCATTCATAATGTATTATAAATGCACATCAGGCTTTTATTTTGAACGAACATACATAGGAGGATACTATGAATACTTATACCAAAAAAGAACGTAACATGTACTTGATTGGTCTCATGGGACAAAATGTAATTTATAACATCATTGCTACCGGTATGGTTTTCTATTTTCAGAGCGTTATTTTTATTCCTGCCATTGCCATAAGCATAATTATGGGTGTGGCCAGAATTTGGGATGCGATTAACGATCCGATGATGGGGACCATTGTTGACCGTACCAGAACCAAATGGGGAAAATGCAGACCTTATCTTTTCTTTGTACCGGGCATTGTAATGGTAACAACGTTTCTTACTTTTGTGAATGGACAGTATTCCAGCAGTAATTCATCCACTACAAATGCAATCATCATTGGATGGGCAGCAATTTCGTACATACTCTGGGGAATGACATATACGGCTGGAGATATTCCGATTTGGGGAATTACATCTCTTATGACGGAAAGCGAAAAGGACAGAGCAAGTATCTTAAGTCTTGCCAGAATCGTGGCAGGCATTGCCGGAGCATTGATTCTTCTCACCATTGTTCCGATTTCACAGTCTGTAGGGGCATCTTTTGTTGCAAAGGGGATGACCCAGAGTAAGGGACTTCAGTGGGGATTTATTGTAGTTTGCGGTGTCCTTACAGTCATAGGTTCTTTGATGTTCCAGTGTGCAGCCTTTGCAAAAGAACGTGTGGAACAGCCTTCTGATGAACATAAAGGATTCATTGACAATGTTAAGATCATGTGGGCTTGTAAACCTTTCAGAAGAATTTTGATTTCCGGTGTTTTAAAAGCGCCTCTTCAATTGTTGCTTGGAGTAGCCATGACTTTGATGTCATACTATTATGGTGACAATGGTGGGGATGGACAGAGTTATATGTTATACATGGCAATTCTGGGAGGTGCTATGTACGGCAGTCAGTTCATAGCCATGGGCTTTGTACCAAAGCTTTGTGAAAAATTTGAAAAACGAACGGTTTATAATGTCAGTACAGCCATCGGAGTAATTCCATTTACAGCTATTTTTGTAATGTATTTAATTGATGGAACTGCACTTTACGAAACACACTGGCTAATTTTCACCGCGATTATGTTTGCTTTTGCAGGTGCCGGAATTGGAGCATCTACAGTTATGCAGTCTATTTTAATTGCAGATTGTGTAGACTTTGACGAACATCGTACCGGATACCGTCCGGATGGAATTTTCTTCTCTGGTCAGAGTTTTATCACCAAACTTGGTGCAGGTCTTTCCTCTTTTATTCAGGGAATTGTATTTGCACTCGTTGGATTTAGTGGTGACGCGGTAGCTGCTTGTAACGAAGTGCTTGCTTCCTCGCCGGCTAGTGACTTTATGTTTGCTACAGCACCGGAATTTGAAGCGTACCGTTTTGGAATGTTCTTTTTAATTTCTATTCCGACAGCAATTTCCTGCATAGTTGCAGTATTACCTATGTTGAAATATGAAATCACCAATGCGAAACATAAAGAAATTATGGCAGATTTAAATGTAAGACGTAATAAATAAAAGTAAGGGAGTAAGGGATTTTGTGTGAGCAAAATCCCTTTTGTTATAGTATTTCTATCAAATATGTGGTATGATTTTAATGTTTGTTTTTGAAAAAATACAATATATGGAAAAAGCGGGGATGTCCCTGAATAGATTACGAAAAAAGAGGAATAAAAATCCATGGATTATTTGATAGATAATGTAGATATTAATGAAGATGCAGAGAGAATGCGTCGTCGTAAAGAAAGAGCACAACGAATGCGTCGGGAAAAACAGTTGCAGATGAGACGCCGTCGTAGAATGAAAATGATTTTGAGCAGATCTGCTAGTGTTTTGGCAATCACACTAGTTATGATAATTGCAATAACAACGTTTATCAAGAAACAGCAAGCTTTAAGAGCAGAGGATGTGTTTGCAATGGAGAATGTAACGCAGTCAGAAACAGCAGTAGGCGCAAATTCTCAAAATACAGAGGAGCTGGCTGTGGAAGTAGTGGAAGAAGAGCCTGTTCCTTTAGCTGACTATAATGGAGAAGTTTATAGTTTTAAGTCGACTTCAGATACGATTACCATCTATAATGAAGAAATAATTAGTTCTAATATTATTCTGGTAGATGAAAGTCAAGATATTATTGTAGCATCGAAAGGTGCCAAAGAAAGAATTTCTCCGGCATCCATGACAAAAGTATTGACGATTTTGGTGGCAGCAGAAAATATTACCGAAGAACAATTGGATGATACCTTTATTATGACAAGAGAAATTACAGACTATGGATATGTGAATGACTGTAGTGCAGTTGGTTTTCTGGATGGGGAAAAAGTAACCGTGAGAGATATGTTTTATGGAACAATTCTACCTTCCGGAAGCGATGCGGCAATGGGGCTTGCAACTTATGTAGCCGGTTCTCATGAGGCATTTGTGGAGATGATGAATGAGAAGCTGGAAGAATTGGGTCTATCAGAAACCAGTCATTATACAAATTGTGTAGGACTTTATGATGAAGATCATTATAGTACTGTTTATGATATGGCGGTCATTATGAAAGCCGCAATTCAGAACGAGTTTTGTAAACAAGTTTTGTCGGAGCATAATTATACTACAGAAACGACAGTAGAACACCCGGAAGGAATTAATATTTCCAATTGGTTCTTAAGAAGAATAGAAGATAAAGATACCGGCGGTGAAGTATTATGTGCTAAGACAGGCTATGTAATGCAGTCAAAGAACTGTGCCGTAAGCTATGGTATTTTTGCAGATGGGAAGCCATATATCTGTGTGACAGCAGGCTCCAGCAGTAGTTGGAGATGCATTTATGATCATGTAGAAATATATAATCAGTATGTGTCCGCATAAAAAAAGAAGTAGGGAAGAAATATGTTGAAGAAAATGAACAAGAACAAAATACAACATCTTTTTGAAGAAAATCAGGAAGCTATTAGAAATTATAATGTTAATTTTTATCCAAAATTAGCAGGTGTTGGTATTGTTATTTCCATGATTGCAGTTCTTGGAAGTTTTATACATCCTGATTTGAAAGAAGCCAGATTCATGTACTGTATTATGGGAGGAATCTGTATGGTTCTGTATCTTTTTTCCAAAGTGGAGAAGTTACGTAAATATGCGTTGATCTGGATTTATACGGAGTTTGTAGCACTTTATGTGTTAGTATTTTATCTGAGTGTCATTGTGTCCCCGGATAGGGCTGCAGCCTCCATATTAGTTCTTTTGACCATTGTTCCAATTACGTTTATAGACAGACCGGAACGGGTCATATCAGCAGATGTGTTAATGTATCTGATACATACGGTGTTTGCTTATATGTATAAGGAATCTTCCTTGGGAAATCTGGACATGATTAATTGCCTCGTGGCTGTTGTAGTAGGTTGTTTTTGCGGTGTATATGTTTTGGAAACAAAATTGCAGAACTTTAATTTAGCCAGATTGTTAGCTTATGAAAAAGAAACGGACGTATTAACAACTCTTGGCAATAGAAGAAAGCTGGTACAGACGATATTTGCAATTGAAAAAGGAGAAATGGCCGAACCTAACGGAGTCATGTTATTTGATATAGACTTTTTTAAACAGTATAATGATAAATTTGGTCATCAGGCAGGTGATATGTGTCTCCGTGCTTTTGGAATGATGTTAAAAGAGGAAGAATGGGGCGCAAAGACAACCTTTTATCGTTATGGAGGAGAAGAGTTTGTTGGATTCCTCTGGGATGTAGATGAACAGACACTGGCAGGTGTGGCAGAGAAAATAAGGGAAAAGACATCGGAGATTGCATTACAACAAGGGAATATTACAACAAGTATTGGTTATGTATATTGTAATGATCCGTCTCTTACAAGCTATGAAAAATGGATCGGGCGAGCGGATAAGGCAGTGTATGTTGCCAAAAAGCGTGGACGTAACTGTGCGGTTGCCTATGAAGAAAACATGGAGCGGGGGTAAGATTTGCAAATCTTTCTCACTTCTGCTACAATGTTGGCTGTAGTTCCATTGGGTTTAGGAAAAAGCAAAGAGGATACAGTATAGAAAAAGTCAAAGAAAATTTTAGAAAGAGGTCGCAATGAGAAGTAAAAAGAGCAGTGTAGTGTGTATCACATTAGCCGTTATATTGCTTTTCTTAGGAATGTGTTCGCAGTTCAAGCGAGCAGATTCCGTTTTGGCGAGCTTTCAACAAATGGTCATAGAGGCAGAATCTGCCTTGGCGGACGGACAACAGGTTTCTTTAGAAGCTAATTTTATTGACAAAGCTGAAATAGATTCTTCCTATATAGGAAACGGTACCAGCAGGCTGATAACCGGGCTTCGGGATACTTTTCAGAATTTCAGAAAAGGGCAGGGAAGAATTAGTCTTAAGACAAATGTAGAATTTCTTTGTATAGAAGAAATTTTACAAATGTTTTTATCTTTTTATATTGTATTTACTGCGGTATATTTTCGGATACGAGGCAGTGAAACAATTATTCTTAATTATATTCACAATCAGGATGGAGAAAAATAAAATACCTAATTCATAATTATTTTTGCCTGGGCAAACGCAGGTCTTTTTGTATTACAGAAAAGTTTTACTAACAGTAAAAAAATATGTAATAGTTCAGGCATTTTATGTTTTGAGGTTTACATAATGTAAAATATATGAATTAGGGAGAGATTAGAAATGAATTTATTTTTGGTTATAGTTTTTATATTAGAGGTTGTGATGGGATTGGCATCCACAATTTATTTGGTTGTGTCATTATTTGCAGTATTGGGCTATAAAATTATGAGAAAATTTAAATATGGCATGTCTTTATACGATTAAAGAGCGTATGTTTTGAAAAAAAGTAAGTTTGATTAAGTTGGACTTAATATCATAATTCAGATATTAAGACGCATTTAGTAAAGGAGATTTATGGTAGTAGTTATTCTTTTGGTTGCATGTATTATTATACTTTGTGTATTGGCAGAGAAATTCTCTGATAAAGTAGGGATGCCTGCTTTAATTATGTTCATGTTTATTGGAATGTTATTTGGAAGCGATGGAATTTTAAAAATTCCTTTTGAAGATTTTAATCTTGCAGAAAATATATGTTCCATAGCACTGATATTCATTATGTTTTATGGTGGGTTCAATACCAAATGGCAGGCGGCCAAAAGTGTAGCGGGAAAAGCCATTACACTGTCTACTCTGGGAGTTGTTCTGACAGCGGGAATTACAGCAGTTTGTTGTAGGTATCTGTTAGACTTTTCATGGTTGGACAGTTTCTTGATTGGTTCGGTCCTTTCTTCTACAGATGCAGCAAGTGTGTTTGCTATTCTTAGAAAAAATAAGTTGAACCTGAAAGACGGGACAGCATCTATTCTGGAAGTAGAAAGTGGTAGTAACGATCCGTTATCTTATTTACTTACGGTGGTTTCCATTAGTTTGTTGAATCAGGGCAGCCAGAATAATATATTTGTAATGGTTGTTTTTCAAATAGTATTTGGTGTCATGGCAGGTATTTTGTTTGCAAAACTGACAATCTGGATTTTTACAAAAACAAAAGTGATATCCGAGGGTCTGGAAACAATTTTTATGATTGCCATGGTTTTAGGTTGTTATGGGATAACAAGTGTGATTGGAGGAAATGCTTACTTAAGTGTTTACCTTTGCGGAATTATCATCGGGAACAGTAGAATTCCTTACAAGAAAACATTGATTCCGTTTTTTGACGGAGTAACCAGTTTATCGCAAATTTTAATTTTCTTCTTGTTGGGATTATTGACGTTTCCAAAGCAAATGTTTGGGTTTATACCAAAAGCATTAGTAATCGTTTTAATTCTGACTTTGATTGCACGTCCGATTGCCATAACAGTATTAATGCTTCCGATGAAATGTAGCAAGGAGCAGATAGGATTGATTTCCTGGGCAGGGCTTCGAGGTGCATCTTCCTCCGTGTTTGCTATTATGGCAGTTGCTAACGGAGTAGCCATGGAACAGGATTTGTTCCATATTGTATTTATGGTAACGTTATTTTCCGTTGGAATACAAGGAACCCTATTGCCATATGTAGCAAAACGATTGCAGATGGTGGATGAAACTTCGGATGTCCGCAAGACTTTCAACGATTATCAGGAAGAGTCTGCATTTACTTTGATGCGAATGTTTATTCCGAAAGGCCATAATTGGGAGAATCGTCTGATCAAGGATGTGTCCATGCCGACAGGGGCACTTGCCTTAATGATTAAGCGAGGAAATAAAACCGTTATAACCAAGGGTGATACCAAAATTCTTGCGGGTGACAGCATTATTTTAAATGTACCTACCTATGAACCGAGCGAAGCGGAGGAATTGCAGGAGACTGTAATTGATAAAAGACATCCGTGGTGTAACAAAGAAATTGCAAACCTACAATTATTGCCTAATGAGTTGATTGTTATGGTACTTAGAGGAAGCGATAGCATCATTCCGGATGGAAAAACTTTGATTCAGGAAAACGATGTGGTGGTAACCTACAAATAAGATTGAGGATAAATTTTTATGAGGGACTCGTTGTGAAAGATGAGTCCCTTTAATAATGCATAAACAAAAAAGAAACAATTCTTAAATAAATGTAAAAAGCCTTAAATAACAGTGAAACCTATTGAATTGAGGGGGAAAAAGTTATAAAACAGATAGAAGTTGTTTATATTTAAGTTACACAATGTTATGTCAGTTGGAGGCAAAAAGAATGAAAAAAGTGTCTATTTTAACAGATAGTACATCAGATTTATCGAAGGAATTGTTAGAAAAATATGATATTACTATGTTCCCTTTACATATACATTTAGGGGAAAAAGAATATGCGGATGGAGTGGATATTACACCGGAAGAAATATATCGATGGTCGGAAGAAACCAAGGAAACACCGAAAACATCAGCGTTATCTCTCTATGATGCAAAAGAGTATGTAAAAAAAGCATTGGAGAAGAGTGAAGAAGTTATTTGTTTTTGCATTTCCGAAGAAATGTCTTCCTGCTATAGTGTCATGCATATGGCAGTAGCAGAATTGGAAGTTGAAGATAAAGTATTTGTAGTAGATTCACAGAATTTGTCCACCGGAATCGGACTTCAGATTTTGGAGGCAGCAGAGTTGGCTGAACAAGGATTGCCTGCGGCCGAAATTGTAGAAAAAATCAGGGAAATGCAGCCTCTGGTACGTTCCAGCTTTGTGGTAGATAGTCTGACCTTTTTACACCGTGGCGGAAGATGTAGTGGTGTGGCAGCTTTGGCCGGAAATACCTTAAAGTTACATCCTTGTATTTTTGTATTGAATGGAAAGATGCAGGCGGGAAAGAAATACCGCGGAAAAATGGATAAAGTAATTTTGAATTATGTGGAAGATTTGAAACAGGAATTAGCCACAGCGAAAAGGGATCATGTGTTTATTACACATTCCGGTTGCGATGCAGAGTTAATTGAATTAATTAAACAGAAGATGGAAGAATTAGATTATTTTGAGAATATTCATGTGACTCAGGCAGGAGGCGTCGTTGCCAGTCATTGCGGCCCGGGAACTTTGGGTGTGTTGTATGTTGCGAAATAATTACCGTTCATAGGGAAACAGTGATGTAAAATAAAGTAATTTTTAAGTGCCGTTAATCTTTGGAATAAGAAGAAACGGCACTTTTTTCGTTGAGAAAAATAATACAGTTCGCTATAATGAGGATAGGAAAAAAAGGGAGGAATTGGATATGCGTCAGACAAAATTAATCAATACTAATTGGTATTTTTCGAAAACAGCCAAAGGGGTGGAAAAAGCGACATTAAATGAATTTAAGGAAGAAAGCATTGCACTTTTGACTTATCCGGGGAAAATGGTGTTTCATGATTGTTCCGATTGGGTAGAGGTAAATGTTCCTCATACATGGAATGGAACTGACGGACAGGATGGAGGCAATGACTATCATAGAGGAACCTGTTATTATTTAAAGAATGTTCCGGGAGAACTGTTCGAGAAAGATAAGATCAACTATCTGGAATTTGATGGAGTAAATTCCTCCGCAACTGTTTATTGGAATGGAAAACAAATGGCGATCCATCATGGTGGCTACTCTTTGTTTCGTGTAAAAATCGAAGATATACAGGAGACAAATTTACTGATTGTGGCAGCAGATAATGCTCCTAATGATTTTGTATATCCGCAAAATGCAGATTTTACTTTTTATGGTGGAATTTATAGGGATGTAAAAATTGTTTCGGTGGATAAAAATCATTTTGTTATGGATTTCTGGGGAGCCCCGGGAATTAAGGTAACTCCAATCGTAGATTTGGAAAAGAGCTGTGCAGCAATTACGGTAGAATCTTTCGTAGAGCTGGAAGAGGAGCTTTACACAGAGGTAAAGACGGAAGCCGTAGAAAATGGAAGTACTAAGGCGAAAAATGACTTGGTAAAAATAAGAACTACTATTTTAGATGGTGTGGGCAATGTTATCTGTGAAAATGTAAAAACAAAAAAGGAAGATAGACAGAAAACAGGAACTATAGAGGTAGAAAAGAAAAATAAAAAAGGAACTCCGGTGGCAAAGGCAGAGTTTGTTCTCGAAAATCCACATTTGTGGAATGGTCTGGAAGATCCCTATTTATATTCAGCAAAAGCAGAATTGATTGTAAATGGTGAAGTCTGCGACATGGTGGAAACACACTTTGGCTGCAGAACCTGTGAATTCGATGCCGAAAAGGGATTCTTTTTAAATGGAAAAGCTTATCCTCTTCGCGGAGTTTCACGTCATCAGGACAGACCGGAAGTGGGAAATGCTTTGACGAAAGAAATGCATGAAGAGGATTTGGAATTGATTCTGGAAATGGGAGCCAATACCATCCGTCTGGCGCATTATCAGCATGCACAGTATTTCTATGACCTTTGTGATAAAAAGGGTGTAGTAATCTGGGCGGAGATTCCTTATATTACTACCCATATGCCAAAGGGACGGGAAAATACCATTACCCAGATGAAAGAATTGGTTTATCAGAATTATAATCACCCATGTATTGTTACCTGGGGGCTTTCTAATGAAATCACTGCCAATGGTGCCAGAGAAAAGACCTTACTGGAAAACCATTACGAGCTGAATAAATTGGTACACAAATTGGATGCTACAAGACCTACCACTATGGCAGTAATTACCATGTGTGCTAAGGAAGAAGAAATTGTTCATATTTCAGATATTGTTTCCTATAACCATTACTTTGGCTGGTATGGTGGAAGTGTAGATATGTATGGAACGTGGTTCGATGATTTCCATAAAAAATATCCCCACAAACCAATTGGAATCAGCGAATATGGATGTGAAGCGCTGGATTGGCACAGTTCAGAACCTGTGCAGGGCGATTATACCGAAGAATATCAGGCATATTATCATGAAGAACTGATTAAAATGATTGATAAGCGACCTTATCTTTGGGCAACCCATGTTTGGAATATGTTTGATTTTGCTGCCGATGCCAGAGCAGAAGGCGGCGAAAATGGTATGAACCATAAGGGTCTGGTGACTTTCGACAGAAAATATAAGAAAGATGCTTTTTATGCTTATAAAGCATGGCTTTCGAAAGAACCTTTTGTTCACATTTGCGGAAAACGATATGTAGATAGAGTGGAAGATGTTACCAAAGTTACAGTATACAGTAATCTTCCGGAAGTAGAACTTTTGATAAATGGAAACTTTGTGGAAAAAAAGGTCAAGAGTGAATATCCATTCTTCTATTTTTATATTAAAAACTCAGGAGACAGTGTAATTACGGTTCGCTCCGGAGAATTTCAGGACGAAGCTCATATCCGAAAAGTAGAAGTTTTCAATGAAGATTATCGTATGAAAGAGGAGGGAGAAGTCCTGAACTGGTTTGAGATTACGGCACCGGCGGGATACTATTCCATCAACGATTCCATTGGGGATATTATGAAATCTGCAAAAGGAACCCTGCTTCTTGGAGTAATTTTAAAATCCATGCTGGATCGAAGAGAGTCTGATTCCAAGAAGGAAAAGAAAGCTTCTGAAAATCAGATCAAACTGAATAAAAATATCATTCAGATGGTGCAGGGATTTACTGTAAAACGAGCACTTTCTATGGTGGGCATGATGGGAATGGAAGCATTGTCCAAAGAGGAAATGTTGGAAATTAACCGAAAATTGAACAAAATTAAAAAAAGAAAAAAATAGCAATTTGAAGTAAAAAGTAAGATAAGATTTTAGAGAAAGTAAGCAATATGTAATTGCGATTTTCAGACAATTACGATACAATATTAGTAGTTGTAAGTTGGATTTAAAAGTATGTAATTTGAGACCCAAGGAGAAGCGTGACGGATGAAACTCTACACGAAAGCAGGTGACAGGGGCACCACTTCTTTGAAATATGGAAGCACAGTGAAAAAGAGCGATGACAGAATTGAAGTTCTGGGCGCCATGGATGAATTGAATAGCCATATTGGTCTTGCTAAAGTTCTTGCAGATGAGGCGATGAAAAAGAAACTGTCTGAGCTTCAAGAGAATTTGATTTTTCTTATGTATGGAATTGCGGATCCAAGAAATAGAAAATACAGAGTACCGGAAAGCTTTGTTTTTGAATTGGAACAGGAAATTGACCGGATCGAGGCATCTTTTTCCAGAGAGAGAAAATTTGTTCTTTATGGTGGATGTGAATTGTCAGCACGATTGGATGTGGCTTGTACAGTGGCAAGAAGAGCAGAAAGAAGATTCGTAAAAATGAAATTTAGTATTGGCGGAGATGTAACTGCTATGCAATTCATGAATCGTGTTTCAGATTATTTATATATTCTGGCAAGATATGTGGACCATCTTCATGAGGAGCAGAAATGTAAGCAAGAACCAAGTCCGGAATGTGCTTGCGGAAAGCAAAGCGAGGAATTAGAAAAGCCGCTTACGCGAAAAGAACAAATTACAGAGCAGGAAGTTAAGAATCTTGTGACAGAATTGTTGAGAAAATTAGAATTATAAAGAGAAGGGCCTCCAAAAGTTATCAGATGACTTTTGGAGGTTTTTGAAAATGAGGGGTTTTATGACAAAGCAGGAAGAAATTTTACTTTAAAAGTAGGTGATAAGGTAGTATAATAGAAGAGACGTATTGACATAAGTTTAGACATGAGGCGGTAAAATGAAATCTATTCAAACAAAAATCATCGTTTTGATTATGATGGCAGTTATGCTATGTTCCATAGTAATTGGTGGTATTGGAATATGGCATCTTAAGACGGTATCAGATCAAAACTCAACCCAGATTATGAATTTGGGATGTCGAGAAGAAGGTAAAAGAATAGAGCATATATTTCATAGTGTGCAACAATCTGTAAAGATAGTAGCACAGAATGCGGTTCAGACCCAAAAGATGGAGAAAATTTTGGGAGATAGTTCTTTAAGAGTGATGTATATTGAAAAGCTGCGCCCCATTTTATTGGCGGCAGCGAATAGTACAGAAGGAGCAGTAGCTGTATATGTACATTTTAATCCGGAAATAGCACCTTCCAATTCCGGGCTTTTTTACAGTAAAACAGATTATAATGATACCTTTCTGGTGCAGAAGGTCGCAAATCTGGACGAAATAGCACTGGAAGATAAGGAGAATGCGGATTGGTATTATAAAGCGGTAGAAGCAGGGGAAGCGGTATGGCTGGAACCGTATAATAATGGAAAAATTGAAGAAGAGGTAATTTCCTATGTGGTTCCGATTTATCAGGGAGAACAGCTGGTGGGGATTGCCGGAATGGATATTTTGTTTTCGGATATTACAGAGGCAGTTGCGAACATCAAAATATATGAAAGTGGTGTTGCCTGTCTGATAAATAGCGAAAATGAGATTTTGTATCATCCTAATGGGGAGCCACAGTATCAGGTCAAAAGTGATACGAAATGGAAAGAATTTGTAAAGAATACTGCAAATGACACAGAAGGTAAATATGCTTTTGAGTATTATGGTAATGGAGAGAAGTATCGACTGACCTATTATGAGATGGAAAATCATATGGGATTAATTTTGACAGCACCGACTTCGGAAATAGATGAAGAAAATAATGCAATGATAAGATTTGTTATTGTATCTGTAATTATTATTTCATGTATCTGTATTTTAGTTTCTTATATTATGGGACAGAGTATTATCCGTCCGTTAAAAGAACTGACAAAGGCTTCTCAGGAGATAGCAGAAGGTAATCTGAAAATTACGCTGCCTACAGGAGCACAGGATGAAGTAGGGGTATTGGCGGACAGCTTACAGCAAATGATAGATCGTCTGGGTGTGTATATGGATAGAATGAGTGATCTTGCGTACACAGACCCTTTGACAGGAGTAAAAAGTAAAACGGCATATAATGAAGAAGTTCGTAAGCTGGATTGCAGCATTCGTGAAGGGATTTCTCAATTTGGTTTGATGATATTTGACGTGAATGGACTAAAGGTCATGAACGATACCTATGGGCATGATGCAGGAGACGCATATATTAAAAATGCCTGCAAACTGGTTTGTACGACTTATAAACATAGTCCTGTATTTCGAATTGGCGGCGATGAATTTGCGGCAATTCTCATGGGACAGGATTTGTTGAATGCTGAAAAATTAATGCGACGTTTTTATGACAGAATGGAAATCCTTAAGCGGGATGCTGAAAGTCCTTCTGAGAGCGTATCGGTGGCAGCAGGTATGGCGGTGTTTAAAGAAGGAAAAGATGTAGATTTCCAGAGTGTATTTAAACGGGCAGATGAAAATATGTATAAAAATAAAAAGTCGATCAAATCAGGAAAAGGTCCTATTTTGGAAGTTGAAAAATTAGAGATTTAAATCATGTGAAAGAGAAAAGCAGGAACAAAAAGTGGCGGTTACAAATGTAACCGCCCTTTTCAATTGAGTTTATCGTTTACGCTTTTTGTTGTTAGCAACAGAAGATTTGAAAGTTTTTTCTTCCGGCTCTTCCTTTAAAAGAATATAAGCGGCAGCAATTACAATAATTGCTAATACCTGAGTTACAACAGCAACTACCGGATTTATAATTCCGTTAGTCTTAATATCTTCGTAAAGAAGAATAGATTCTGCTACGACAACATAAGTTGCAACAATATTTTTTAAATCTTTCCAACAAACGGTAAATTTTTTTCCTTCTTTTTTTTCTCGAATTCGTGTGAATATATGAGGCAAATAATAAAGAGCACCCAAAATACATATGATCTCATGAAAAATAAACATGAAGGTTGGATCGTCGAATAAATTCCAAATATCCATCTTAAGTAATTCCTTTTTCTTTATTTATATAAGTCCAACGGCATATTCGTAATCAGCCATGAAGATCTGTACACCGTCAAGTGCTAATTCACGAGGATCTAATGGAATAATACCGTCTCTGACTTTTGCGTAGGAGAGTGGCATATACTGATGTAACATATTCATTGGAATTTTGTATTCTCTTAAATTTTCAAATAACTGATTCATAGATGCTACAACTTCAGGCTGTCCAATGTAGTAACGTGCACGGTCAGAGAAACTGTATTTTCTTGCAAGGGCAAGCTGTTTGTCATCGCCATGATAGTGTTTCTGCCAGTTACCCGGATTAGCTAACATAGCAGCTTCTAATGTTTCGATAAATTTAGCCTGTTTTTCTTCCGGTACTAATTCCTTTTCCATAAAGCTTAATGCGAATAAAGCTTCTCTAAGTCCGTAAGTAAGAGCAGGACCAACTTTTAAGATAGCGATGCCATCCTGAACCATGTTCTTTAAGCATTCAGGACTCTGGTAGTCGCTGGAATGACCTTCGAAGCAAACTTCCGGGAATTCTTTTAATGCTGCACAAAGATCGGTAGCTGCATCATGATCATATAAGAATACCTGTTCATCACCGAATTCTACACCTGGCTGAACTACAACTGCGATAACATCGTTCATACCATCTGCGATACCTTCTTCTGCAAATACGCGTTTATAAGTAGCAACAGTATCTTTGAATGCATCAGGACTTGTTACAGCAAGAGAATCTTCTTCTTCCTGAGCACCACCCGGAATCGGCACTTCGCTGCCGATAATAAATACAGGACGGATAGCTTCCGGTTTGGTTGCTTTCAATTCTTCGTAACCCTTGATGGCTGCTTTGTAAAGAATCGCACCACGACGAGCGATAGTTTCTGTAGAAAGAAGTCCTTCCGGATCGTCAGCAACTTTCATACTTGTATCTAAGTGGATTTTTGTAAAGCCTGCTTTTGCGTACTGGTAAACTAATTCAATGGAGTTGTCCATGGCTTCTTTTTCAGGAAGATTCTGCCATGTAAGAGGTCCTAAATGGTCTCCTGCTAAAATAATCATGTTTTCAGCAACACCCATTTT
This sequence comes from uncultured Lachnospiraceae bacterium, assembly GCA_964605105.1. Lineage (GTDB taxonomy): Bacteria > Bacillota > Clostridia > Lachnospirales > Lachnospiraceae > SFDP01. The sequence continues at coordinate 16,565 of CAZSBV010000014.1, forward strand.
TTCTGCCATAGCAAGTACCATGTTATAGAAATCCTGAGGAACCATTCCTGTGTAACCGCCGAACTGGTTAACCTGGTTAGCTGTAGCTTCGATTAAAGTTGGTGTGTTTAATTCTTTTGCACGTCTCAGCGCCTGCTCTAAAACAAGTTCATTCGCGCTGCAGTAAGATGGGATACCACAAATTTCACCATTTCTGCGTCTTTCCATCATCTCTTGAAGTGGATGTTTCATTTTAAAGTCCTCCGTTTTATGTTGTATATTTTAGATGTTACGAATTGCTCGTACTGCGTACTTTCGCAATTCTTATAGTGCTTATAGCTGTGCTTCGCCTTTACAATATGTCTGAATAACATCATAGTTTGTATCAAGAACAACGATGTCTGCGTCGTAGCCTGCGCCGATTTTACCTTTGCGGTCATCGATACCGAGACAACGGGCAGGGTTAATTGTACAGGAATTGATTGCATAGTTAAATGGAACCATAGCTTCTTCTACTAAAATACGAAGACCGTCGTTAATTTTTAAAGTAGAACCAGCAAGTCCGCCGGTAGCTGTTAAGTGAGCACTTCCATCAGGATAAATTTCGATTTCGTTTCCACCGAAAATGTGTTTACTTCCGATAGGAGTTCCTTTTGCCATTAAACCATCAGAAATCATGATACTGTAGTCAGGTCCTTTAGACATAAAGAAGTTATTCAATGCAGCTGTGGTGGAGTGGTTTCCGTCACAGATGATTTCACCATACATGGTACGAAGTCTGAAAGCAGCTCCTACAAGGCCGTTAGCACGATGGTTATAAGGAGTCATTCCGTTGTATACGTGAGTCATGCTGGAAGCACCGTTTGCGCAAGCTAAAACTGCTTCTTCATAGGTAGCAGCGGAGTGACCGATACTTACAACAACACCATTAGCTGCTAAATATTTTACGAATTCAAAATCTTCGTCAGTTTCTGTTGCCATAGTGATGTATTTTATGTTTCCTTTGGCAGCAGCCTGATAGCGTTCAAATTGCTCTACAGTTCCTTTTACGATGAACTGTTCCGGCTGAGCTCCTTTGTATTTCATATCAAGGTATGGACCTTCGAAATGAATACCTAAAATTTCAGCACCTTCGTAGCCTTCTTCCATAACTTTTGCAACGTTGGCAACTGCTTTCGTCAATACTTCTTCGCTCTGAGTAATGGTGGTAGCTAAGAAACCTGTAACGCCTTCTTCTACAATTCCTTTTGTCCAGTTACGAAGTCCTTCCTCATGAGCGTCATTTGTGTCAAATGTGTAAGCGCCGTGGCAGTGAATATCAAGGAAGCCCGGAACAATTCGTTTGTCACCGTAATCCACATCTGCAGGTTTGCTTCCATAGGGAAGCACGTTTACGATTTTACCATCTTCCATTTCGATAGCAGCAGCAAAAAACTGGTCTGCAATCCAAACTTTCTTACTTTGAATAATCATAAGAAATCCCTCCTGTTTTTAGTGTTTGTTCATATTATAACATTTTAAAATCCATAGTAAAAGTGAAGAACTTTACTGATTTAAAATGCTTATTTTACTTATAAAAATAGTATAATACTTCAGGGGAAAAAAGAATTTGCATTTTTTAAAGTAAGTATTATTACTTTTAATTCCTGCATTGTTTTTTTAATTCTTATGATATATTATATAGTTAAACTAAAAAAAAACTAGGGGGTATTTTAAAATGAACATTTTTGGCATTTCAACAGAAAAGATGCAGGAAACTTCTTCCATTTTTACACTGCAGGAAATCTACCAGCAGCCAGCTACATGGAGAAAAACTTGCGCACAGATTGCGGCTTGTAAAGACGAACTTCAGGCTTTTCTTGACAAAGTAGTAAAAGCTGATGATTTCGACATCGTTTTAACAGGTGCCGGTACAAGTGAATTCGTTGGTAACTCCTTATTCCAGGCATT